>CAYXFV010000063.1:0-17270 GCA_964464365.1 uncultured Nitrosomonas sp.
TATACTAAAGATGGTTTTTATCCGGAAAAGTTTCATAATATTTTTCGTTTATTGCACGATCTTTCACGCCGCGACAGATGAAATCATCAAGGCATCGGTTTAATTGACTGGAATGTAATGCTTCGGCTATCCGGCTGCATTTGATCTGAGCATTACGCTATTTCCATTTCTGAATATTTGACAGGCTTTATCGTCTGACGATAGGTATTGCAACAAACCCGATGCTATACTTTTACTTCAAAATCTAATTTTTGGGAGTACGATTAATGAAAAAAATGTTTATTTTCCTGACAATGGCATTTCTCACTGTTGGTTTGATTGCAGCTGACGCTGAAGCCAAACGCATGGGAGGCGGTAAAAGTTTTGGTAAGCAACGACAGTCTCTCAATCAGCAATCCACACCGAATCAGCAGCAGACTTCCACGCCGGCTCAAAATGCGGCCACTCCAGCCGGCGGGGGCAGCAAATGGGGCGGAGCGTTGGCCGGATTGGCGGCAGGCGGCTTGCTGGCTGCTTTATTCATGGGCGGCGCATTTGATGGAATCAACATGATGGATATTATGATGCTGATTCTGATTGTCGGCGCCATCTTTTTCATCATACGCATGATGCGTAAACCGCGTACTGTAAACTATGAACGGCCAATACAATACTCCGGTGTCAATACTTCCACGCGAGACGGCACGACACAACCGTCATTCGATCATGCCGCAGGAACAACAGCCAGCAGCACGGGATCGTATCAATCACACATTCCGCCTGATTTTAAAGTAGAACCCTTCCTGAGAAATGCCAAGGTATCATTTATTCGTTTACAGGCCGCCTATGATATTGGTGATACAAATGATATACGCGAATATACGACGCCAGGAATGCTTGCAGAAATCAGCCTGCAAATTCAGGAACGCGGCAACGCACAGCAAAAATCCGAAGTCATGTTTCTTGATGCAAATCTTCTGGGTATCGAGACAAACGATGACTCAGCAATTGCAAGTGTACGGTTTACCGGTCAAATGAAAGAGTTACCGGACGGAGAACCCGAAGCTTTTGACGAAGTATGGCATGTAGAGAAGAATTTGAACGATTCCAATTCAGTTTGGTTACTTGCCGGTATTCAACAGGCTTCAGATACCGATCTGACTTAAAACCAGTAAGACCCACCCCGCTGTGTTCCACAGCGGGTATATGCATCACCCCATTTAAACTTGTTATGACAAGGTAAGTGGCAGTTTATTATATTTGCGCCGTAGCGCATTAATAGCCTTCAGCACAGCCGGTTGCTCGATAATTTTGATTTCCAGCAGACGCTTTTTTGGAAAATCCATTAACGATATGCCAATCAACATAGTCAGAATGCCCTGGCCAGGCAGGAAAAGCATAATAAAACCGGCGATCAGAAACACAAAACCCAGGATATTTTTAGCCACCAACCCCAGAATACGCAGAAAAGGATGGCGATCCTTAAGCCATTGACGGGTTATACGGCTATCAAAATAATCATGCGGCAAATTAATCAGAATGACAGGGATAACAATCAGCGAGGCAATAAAACTGATTAACGAAATTATCGTCAAATTGATCAGTATCTCGACCGGGATCAATTGTTTTATTGCTACGAGTAAATGATCCATAGATCAGCTTTGAAAATAAACTTGCATCAGCAATATCCCGAATAGTTTACACTTTTTTATTTTTAAAAACTCAAGCCCATCAAACCGCATAACGCCTGTCTTCCGCTATGTTCTGTCTATAAATAACGTAACAACCATAAAAAATCACATGGCGCCCAAAGGCATACTCGCGGTATATTCCGTAAAGCAATCGCAAGCCGACACATCGCTTTATTTCCAAACCTATTGAAGTCTTCTACATAGCTGAATGCGATAAATCCGCAAGAATTTTGGGGTTAAATTAAAAACTAATCTTTCATTGTCAGAAAATGTAGGTTAGAATTTCGGAACGTAATGGTTAAGAGGTAAGCAACAGTAAGACCGTTATGATAAAAATAATAATATTCCCAGTAGGTTGTAAGCATTCACACAATTGAACAGCCGAGAAAAACTGGGAAGCAGAGAAATCTGTCATGTTTTTAACATTTCCCGCTTTTTTTGAGGATGTTTTCAAATTAGTCGGTTTTTATCGACTTGAATGGATTAGTTTTGACAAAGTCAATAATTTATAAGGAGATTAAGATAATGAGCGATGATTCAAACAGAGCAACAGATGCACAGACACTGAAACTTATCGGTATTACGACAGTAGCATTTATAGTAATCGGTTTAATTATATACAACATGTAAGTTGGCTATAAAGAGTACACAGACATCGGTTTAAAGTAATGAACAAATGTCTGTGTACAGCATTCCCTTTCTTCTCCTCTTCAAGTCAGCAAATTCCAGTAAGTACTTCGCTATTCTGATTCAAGCTGTATAAATTTTTTCAACCTGTCAGCCCCATCACCTACGTTTATGGCATAAAGCCCACCTCCATCCAATCTTTCTGTCCAGCTTTGCTCAATAACCCACTTTACTCCATTAACTACCCACCAACCGAGACAATACAACCGGTATACCTAATAAATAGACCACCACAGAACGAACCGGAGAGAAGCGTTAATATGATGGCATTCCTTCCCACAAATAGACATTACACGACACATCAAACTATGGTAGTTTATCCGTTCATTAACATCAACGAAGCACGTTAATTGAATTGAGCCTGTGGAAAAAAATCCTGATAATTATCTCGCAGCACAAACCCGAAGAGCACTAAAAGAGCAGGCATTTAACTGGTCTAAAAACCTTTCTCTCCCTGAAGCACGCGCATTGGCCAGACGCTTAAGCGAAGAAGAGCCACCCGAAAAGGAATTCAGACTCGGTATTGTTCACACCTACACCAGCAATCTTCTGGATCCGTGGCTGAATTTTCATGCCATCGTGCAAGGGATAGACCTTAAGACTTATCACGCCCCTTATGGGTTAAATCTGATGGAAAGCCAGAAAGGTTCCGGCTTATATGCACACGCGCCCGACATAATCCTGTTTATGCTGACACTGGATGATATTCACCCGGAATTTTCAAAACCGGATTCCAGAGTGCACTTGGCCCGGCAACATGACCTGTTTGAAGATGCGGTTAAACGCATACTCGAAATCCTGGCCATGTTTCGCGCCAATACATCCGCACGTATTATACTGACGGTATTACCGCCGATCATGCCGCCGGCATTGGGGATCTATGATGCACACTCCGGTTATTCCGAGAATCTATGGCGGACATCCCTTAAACAACAATTTGCCGCCGCACTGAACAATACGATCGAATCCAGCTTCTTTCTCGATATGGACCAGATGCTTGCTGAGATCGGCGGATTTCATTTTTTTGATTTCCGATTTTGGTACACCTCGCGATTTCCGTTCACACCATTAGCGGCCAATGAATTTACACGCCGACTGGTCAATCTGATGACGATATCCGTTTATCCCAAAGCGAAAGTCATTGCATTGGATGCTGACAACACCCTGTGGGGAGGCATTATCGGAGAAGACGGCATTCACGGTATCGCACTGGGACCGGAATACCCTGGCAATACTTATGTCGATTTTCAGCGGCGGCTGCTGGATTTCCAGCAACGCGGATTCATTCTGGCATTATGCAGTAAAAATAATGCCGAAGATGTTTATGAAATACTGGACAATCACCCGCATCAAATATTGCGCAGGCATCATTTCGCCGCTGAACGCATCAACTGGCTTCCGAAACATGAAAACCTTCAGTCTTTGTCAAGCGAGTTAAATCTCGGCCTGGATTCATTCATTTTCGTGGATGACAGCAGCCATGAATGCGACATGATACGAAGCCAATTGCCACAAGTCGAAGTGATACAAACACCATCGAAACCTGTCGAGATACCGATGTGCCTCGAACAGATCAATAGGCTTGAAATACTTTCACTGACTGCAGAAGACACATTAAAGACACAATTATATGCACAGGAAAAACGGCGGAAACAATTCAGGCAAGATACAGCCGCGCTTGATGGCGATTTAAACAGCTACCTCGCATCACTGAAAATGAAAATGTACATTGAAATTGATTCCAGGAAAAATATTGCCCGACTGGCACAATTAACCCAGAAAACCAATCAGTTCAATGTCACGACACGGCGCTACAGTGAACAGCAGATTCTTGATTTTGTTGAATCGAATACATGGACGGTCGGCTCATTTACATTAGAAGATATTTTTGGCAAGAGCGGCATCGTCGGCCTGGCTTTATTTCGAAAATTGAACGATGAAACAATCGAAATCGATAATTTTCTGATGTCGTGCCGCGTAATCGGAAGATCAGTCGAAAGCGCATTCTTATACGCCATGCTGGATTATTTTGCTACGATAGGCATCACGCAAATTACCGCAACGTACCTGCCCACGCAGAAGAACAGTCTGGTTGCAGATTTTTTCAGTACGCATGGCTTTATCGTCGGGAATGAAGCAGGCCGCTATAAACGGGATTTATCCGCTTCACCTGTAGACAGGAATTTATTTCCACCTATCGAAATTGAAATAGAAGATACCGTTAAATAAATAACACATACGTCTATTCACTTTAATCAACTTACAGGCTTAAACAAAATGAGTGTATCGGAACAGGTCATTCACGTCGTTGCAGAAACACTGAATGTCTCACCATCAATACTTACACAAGAAAGTACCGCCGAAAATACCAACGGCTGGGATTCGCTCGCACAGGTCAATCTGATGATCGCGCTCGAACAGACATTTGATATTACCCTGGATGTCGAGGACTTCGCACGACTTAACTCGGTTCAGGCAATTACTGAATTTATTGAAAAAATGAAAAACTGATCAAGTTTAACTGCTTATGGACTGGCTTCATTCTATTTCTAAAACGGCAAAGCATTTTTTGCCGGACAATGCATTCCTAAAAATACGAAACGGCTATCATGCGCTGCGTAAGGCGTTCACGCCGGCGCTGAAAGTCATTCACGGCACATTTGACACCACAGCATTACGGCAACATCTTGAAGAAACCCTGGATCCCGACTTTGAAATCCTGATGGTGCATAGCTCGGTTAATCATATGTTGCCTTACTACAACGGCAACCCGTTGGAGCTTGTGCGCATGCTGATCGATTTCTGTGGGCCGCACCGAACACTGGTGATGCCAGCATTTTTTTTCGGAGATCCTAAAATCGGTACAGTAATCGATACATTCAAAGCAAACTCTTTTTTCGATCTCAAAAAAGTACCTTCACAAATGGGGTTAGCAACTGAGCTGTTCAGACGCACCAAAGACGTGATACAAAGCCGTCATCCAGTCTACAGAGTATCCGCACTGGGGCCTCTGGCAAAAGCACTGACCGAGGGACACGAAAATGCGTTCGGCCCTGCGGGAAGGGGCTCCCCTTTTGAATATATGGCCGCGCACAACACGCTGATTATTGGCATAGGAAAATCGTTTGATGTGATGACACAAGCGCACCATATCGAAGGCATCATGGGTGATGCATTTCCAATAGCGAGAAAAATAGATAGCGATAATATGATCGTTACGGTGATTGACGGTCAGGAACAAATCCCGGTAACCCTACGCGGCACCGGTATCCAAGGGCATTACAATATTGCAAAACTCCCGCAATTATTGGACAAGGAAGACTTAAAACTCTGGAAATTTCATAATGTACCCTTCTTTGCAGCAAAGGCTCTCACGGTAACCACCAAGCTTATCGCGGCGGCAAAGCAGGGAAAAACCTTATACGATCCATTTTAAACGGAAACAATCTGTCGCAGCACAAAAAACGCCTTCTGAATGAATCAGTTTATCGTTGATAATGATACAGCAGTCCGCGCAGCACTTGCTCCGCATATCGTAAACCGGCCGGAATCAGATTACCCGAAACGATAGGTGGCTGAGGTTGTATATCTTTAGGTGCCAGATCACGAAATCCTCTGACATTGAATCGATCACGGTTATTATTCAGATATTGACAGAATCGCTGAAATCGTTTCCTGACAATTTTATCGACTCTTGTTTTGTCACGGCTGAGCAATTCAAAGTTGTGCGTGACGATAACAACCGAATCCCATTCTTTTTCAAAACCAGTTTCCAGGCAATTGATCAATTCGGCCAGTGACAGCGCATTAATCTGAGCATGCCGATAATTCCCCCGTATCGGATCTTTAATAACTGATACAGGATATTCGTAAACATGGTCAATATAACGGGGCTGGTGCAACAACTCACCCGGCGCGATATCTGCCACACCGATCGGTCCCGAAAGATTATAACTGGTATCAAAGGATAGATTATTTTCGGCCACCGCATGTAAAGTAGCGCGGTTAGCACAAAAACCACCGGCCCTGAAAGCATTAATGTGGCTGACGCCGACTTCACGCATACGCTGGATGGCCCATTTAATCAGTTGGGACTGCTGTTCCTGAGTACAATGAGTCATATTCGGGATTTTTTTCTTAACCCCGGGCAGCAGCCGATCGCCGACTTCATTGACCCATTCGGGATGCATATGGAGCTGGATTTCCTGATTCTTTTCCTGAAGCAGGCCAACCATTTCTTTCAGCGGCTCTATGCCGAATTTTTCTGAAAACAGCGGTTCAACGAAAAAAACAGCAGGAAGGTTATATTCCTCGAGAATAGATAATGTACCCGGCAATGCGAAATCACCATCCGATGTTGGGCCATAAACATACGATCTGAAATATTTTGGAAACTTACGATCCAGATCGTTCCAGCCGTCGCACCAGATTTCCGTATCTACGGTTATAAACACATTCAACATAGCGTTCTGATCCGATTAAAATTTTCAACAGTATACACAAAGCATTAATCCACCACACCGGATATAAAAAAACAATAGCCGGAGAAAACCCGGCATTTACAGTCTGCTTACCAGTATAACTGCTGAAAATAACATGACGGACAATGCCAGTAATAATTGTTGCGATAAGCAATTGGCCACAGATGAATGCCAATGGCTTTAATCAACGGCAATCCGACGTTGCCGTATCTGGCTAAAGGCTCGGTTTTGCCTGCCAGTGTTCCCACGACAACCATTTCCCGGCCCTCGATATACTGTTCCGAATTCAGCGGTTCAGGGCTTTTGACGACAAAATAACCTTTACTCGGCGTGTCAATATCTGGACGACCATAGTTATCCAAAGGATGAAACAGCACTTGCAACATACTCTGCTGCTCAGCGTTTTCCACTCCAATGATAACACCGCCCCATCGCACCATCGTATCCGTGTGCGCTTCCGCATTCTCGAGTGCCTGGGTATACGGAATTTCTTTTATGCGTGCATCATTAAAAACCGGCGGCAAAACAGAACAGGCACCAAGCAGCAAACTCATTAACAGGGCATAAAATTTCATATGGTCTCCAAGTATAAAATAACATTCGACTATATTAACAAAATTGCTGTTTTTACATTCACTTTCAACACCCCTAAACAATACGCCATTGCATTAAAAATTAAACCGTCATTACCCGCGGTTCGCCGATATTCACCGGTTCGACTTATCCGCAACCGCATAGTATGCTTCTTATAAAAGATCCGTACCATCGTAACCAGCGCCGGTCATTTGCATGACACGCTGTATCTTATTTTCCCGGAGCCCTGAAATCATGCGTCCTATACGCGATATCGCCGCATCCCTCGGCTTACAGGCCAACGCACTGATATGCTACGGCGAACACATGGCCAAGCTTCGACAGCACGCCCTGCCCGATAAACACACTTCGCCAGCAGGTAAAATCATCCTGGTTTCAGCCATCAACCCGACCCACAGCGGTGAAGGGAAAACCACCGTCGCCATCGGCCTGGCACAAGGTTTGGCCCGTATCGGCAAAAAAACGACGCTTGCACTGCGCGAACCCTCGCTGGGTCCGATTTTCGGAATTAAAGGCGGCGGCACGGGCGGCGGTCGCTGCCAGCTCGAACCCGCTGCACGCATCAACATGCATTTCACCGGGGACATACACGCTGTCGGCGCGGCACACAATCTGCTGGCCGCACTGCTGGACAATGCCATCCACTTTCGCAGCGAACTAGATCTGGAACACCGCCAGATATTCTGGCGCCGCGTGGTCGATATGAATGACCGCGCCCTGCGTCAAACCGTAATCGGATTGGGTGGCAGGCTGAACGGCGTACCGCGCGAAACCGGCTTTGACATCACTGCAGCATCGGAAGTAATGGCTATTCTCTGCCTGAGTGAAGACACCGCCGATATGAAAGCCCGGCTGGGGCGTATTTTGCTGGGTTACAACCGTTTGAACGAGCCGATAACAGCGCAAAGCCTGCAGGCAACAGGCGCGATGGCGGCACTGTTGCAGGACGCCATACTGCCAAATCTGGTGCAATCCACCGAAGGCGTTCCCGCATTTGTACATGGCGGGCCGTTCGGTAATATCGCGCATGGCTGTAACAGCGTCATAGCCACCCGAGCGGCAGCAACCTATGCTGATTATGCAGTTACTGAAGCCGGTTTTGGTTTTGATCTGGGCGCTGAAAAGTTTTTTGACCTGAAATGCCGCAGCGCTGGCCTTTGGCCCAGCACCGTGGTACTCGTCATCACCGCACGTGCTTTGAAAACGCACGGCAGCGGCGATACCGCCCATTCGGGCGCTGCCACTGAAATCGAGCGTGGCCTGGAACACCTGAATCATCATATCCATAGTGTACGCACCTTTGGGTTCGAGCCGGTCATCGCCATCAACTGTTTTCCTGATGACAACGAACAGGAACTGGCCATCATTGAACAATGGTGTGCCGGACACGGATTACATGTGGCACGCTTTACCGGCTTCAGCAGCGGAAGTGCTGGCGCCGAGGCGCTGGCACATGCGGTAGTCAGCGCAGCCGCGCAGCCCAAACCATCGGTACGCTATTTATATGACCTGGAATCCTCTCCCGAAACGAAAATTGCCGCCGTCGCGCACACGATTTACGGCGCCAGCAGCATCGAGTTCAGCAGGACCGCCAGAAAGGATCTTAAGCGAATCAGCACACTGGGCTATGATCGGCTTCCAGTCTGTATTGCCAAAACCCACCTGTCACTCAGCGGTGATCCAGCGCTGGTGGGTCATCCCCGGGGGTTTGCGCTCCCGGTCGAGTCGGTACGCATTGCCGCCGGCGCAGGTTATCTGCTGGTGCTGACCGGCGATATCGTCACCATGCCCGGATTACCGCATGATCCGGCTGCCTGCCGTATCGACCTGACTGACACGGGAGAAATCACCGGGCTTTAACTAGACAACAATCCAGTACAACTACTCTATCCAACAACGCCGGCTCCGGAATCCCGCTGGGTAATTTCCTCCCATTTTTGCTACACTTTCCCGATGAATCATGATCACAGCTACAAACTGACATGGTTTAATAAATCCGGACAACCCAGTTAAGAGAATTAAGAGAAAACAGACTCTACCTGGAAGGCCTGGGAGGAACAAATGGAAACAAGAAAGCATTACACAAAAGAATTCAAATTAGATGCAATCAGTCTGGTATTGGAACAGGACCATACGCCATCAGAAGTATCCCGAAGTTTGGAGATTAATGCCAATATGCTGAGGAGGTGGATCAGGGAATACCAGAGTAACGATACTGTCCAGGCATTCCGTGGTAATGGGAAGCTGACAGCTGAACAGGAAGAAATCCGTCAGTTGAAAGCTCAGATCAAGTCTGAACTACTACAGTCTGATTGCGCTTGATCGTGTCTGTCATAACCCAGATGATCAGCAAGCTCAGCATTCAGCGCTGTCTCGACCATAACTTTCTTCAGCATCTGGCTGAATTCACTCAGATCCTGCTCTGTTTTTATTCCTTTCGTAGCTTTACGAGCAAAATCTTCTATTTCTTCTTTGTTCATCGTCTATCCTTTAAAAATCTAATGATAGACAATTACACAGTTTATGGGACAGTCTCACTGAATCGCCGTGTGCCACTCATACACCGCTATTTAGATGTCCCCTGCCGTGATACGTTATGCTCATGATACTCACAATGCCAACATCGGTAATGTATCTTGTCTGGCTTCATGTGCCAGCAGCCATTGTTTGCGATGGAGACCGCCACCGTAACCGGTCAACTTACCGTTAGTACCGATCACACGATGGCAGGGTACGATAATGGAAATAGGGTTTTTGCCATTTGCCAGACCTACTGCACGCATGGCCTTGGGTGAGTGAACACGCTCGGCAATGTTTTTATAACTGACAATCTCACCATAAGGAATAGTCGTCAACTGTTGCCAGACATTTTTCTGGAAGTCTGTCCCGGACATTTTCAACGGAAGATCAAATTGACACAGTTCTCCCGCGAAGTAGGCTTTTAACTGGGCGATAGTTTCTGCAAAGGGTTCCGGATCACACTGCCATCCTTCCTTCATGTGTGGCAGATACTCCTGTATTTGTGTCTCCATATACAAGCCTGTGAGATGCTCTCCGTCACTCATCAGCAATAGCGGATCGACCGGACTCTCCATAATCGTATAGTAATGCATTGATAACCTCCTGTTTCAATGATGACTGTCATTCTTCTAATGATGCAATATCTTGAAACCAAACAATAAACAGGCAATAAAGTAAGCACTGATACACACCACAGATTGGTCGTGTATTATCGCGCGCTTGTACGCGTATTGCAGTAGGTCGTATCCTCCAGATGACGATTATAAATCGTCAGAATCCGGGTGCCATCGTTTGGCTTGATGTGGCCCGCATTAATCTGCTGGCGGACAAATTCCGACATGCGCCGGTCCAGATCATTCGGGAAATATTGTACCTGGCTGAGCATCTCCTTGACGCTAACGCCCTTCAGCAACTCCTCTATCCAGAACCCGCCTTCCTCCTCCGCTCTTGCATAGATATGCACCTCATCGACACGACCGAACAAATTATGCGCATCGCCGAGAATCTCCTGATAAGCACCGACGAGAAAAATGCCAAGATAATACGCTTCATCGGGATGGAAATCATGCAAAGGGAGGCAGTTAACGGTACCGGACGATGTAATATACTGACTGACTTTGCCGTCCGAATCGCAGGTCAGATCCACCAGCTGCCCCCTACGCTCCGGTTTTTCCAGCAGTTTATGCAGCGGCATGACGGGAAAAATCTGGCCGATCGCCCAATGATCGATAATCGAATGAAATACCGAGAAATTACCCAGATAAAGATCGGTAAGCTGTTTCTCCAGATCCAGTTGCTCCGCAGGCGCCGGGCTCAATTCAGCCGCCACCAGCTTGCGCAGCGCAATCTGACAAATGCCCCAGTATAATGTATCCAGTTGCGCCAAATACTCGACAGACAGGTAGCCCAATCGCGCCTTCTGTTCCCCTTCATCCCGGATTTCCCGTGCATCGTGATAGCACTCCAGTACAGCGGCGGGATGTTCAATCAGCTCCACTTCAACGCGCACCGCATTCATGCGCGTAATGACAGCCGGGGCATCGTCTGGCGCATACTTCGGCGGCGAACTGTCCGGCTTATGCACGCCCAGAACGGGAACGACCAGCAAAGAATGATGTGCCGTCAGTGCGCGTCCGCTTTCCGACAACAGATCGGGAACAGGCACCTTGCGCTCATCGCAGATTTCCTTAACGCTATACACGATTACATTGGCATATTCTTTCAGACCGTAGTTAATAAAGCTATCCGGGTTATTGTTGTAGTCCGCGCCATAATTCACACCAAGCCCACCACCGACATCCAGATACCGGATCCGCAACCCGCGCAGGGTCAGATCCGCGTAAACCTGCGTAATCTCCTTGACTGCGCTGCGCAACACCTGGATATCGGATATCTGACTGCCCAGATGAAAATGCAACAACTCCAGCTGTTCCTTCATGCCCTGGTGTTCCAGCTGCTGCACCAGTCTGACCAATTCAGGCACCGTCAGACCGAACTTGGAATGTACCCCGCCCGATTCGGACCAATGCCCCGATCCCCGCGTGCTGAGCTTCAGGCGCACACCCAGACGCGGCTTCAATGATCGCACTCCGGCCAACACCATCAACTGCTCGAATTCAGAATACTTCTCGATAATCGGCACAACCTGCTGCCCGAGCTGCTGCGCATTCAGCATCAGATTCAACATCACATTGTCCTTGACGCCATTACACAGCAGCAATGTCTTGTCACCTACCAGCGGCAACGTCGCCAGCAGCTCCGCCTTCGAGCCGCACTCCAGCCCGATGTTAAATGCCTGCCCTGCATCCAGAATTTCAGCAACCACCTCATGCAGCTGATTAACCTTGACCGGATAAACACTGCGATAACTTCCGGCATAACCGCATTCCTGTATGGTTTCCTGAAACTTCATATTCAGGCGATGCACGCGCGAACTGATGATATCCTGGAACCGAATCAGCATGGGCAGGGAGACATCCTCGGCACGGGCAGCGCGGATAACATCCATGATATCAATCTGAAGCGCCTTATCGAAAGTGGGGCAAACCGCAACATGCCCCTGCTCATTCACGGAATAAAAACCATCCGACCAGTTGTCCATGGCATACAGCGCCTGGGAATCGATGCTGCTCCATTCGGGTTCAATTGTATCGTCACGCATCGTCAGCCACTCTTTTCACGTCCAACGGTGTACGGCTTTCCGCAAAAAGACACAGCAATTCAATCGCAATCTGCGCCGCTGCCAACGCAGTAATTTCAGCATGATCATATGCAGGCGCAACCTCGACCACATCCATACCGATCAGATTAATGCCACGCAATTCACGGATAATGCTCAAAACCTGAAAAGTGGAAAGCCCTCCTGGTACCGGCGTGCCTGTACCAGGCGCAAACGCCGGATCCAGACAGTCAATATCGAGCGTGATATAAACCGGCGTATCCTTGACACGCTCGCGGATTTGATCGGCGATTGCACTGCCTGTCATCTGATGGACATCGGCGGCAGAAATGATGTTGAATCCCAGCGTATCCTCATTAACAGTCCGGATACCGATCTGCGTGGAAGTCGCAGGATTGACGATATTCTCATGCGCCGCATGGTAAAACATCGTGCCGTGGTTGACATCCTGACCAGACGGAAGCCAGGTATCGGTATGAGCGTCAAAATGAATCAGACTGATTGTGCCATAAGTCGCCGCATGCGCACGCAGGCTGGGATAAGTCACGAAATGATCGCCACCCAGCATCAAGGACGCCGCCCCCGATTCAATGATATGCGCAATATGTTTCTCAATATGCGAAACATCCTGCAAATGATCGCCCACAGGCGCACAATCGCCATAATCAACCACACGAAACGCAGCAAACGGATCCACGCGCCACGGCCAGGGGCGCTCCCACGCCAGCGAAAGCGACGCGCTGCGTATCGCACGCGGCCCCAACCGCGCACCCGAGCGATTGGTTGTGGCAATATCGAATGGAACACCTGAAACAACCACGTCAACACCGGTCAGATCAGCCTGAAAAGGCGCACGAAAAAAACTGGCCGCCCCCCCGAAACTCAGCGTATGCGACATCCCCTGCCCCGGCTTCCCTCGGAAGCCACTATCCCAACTGCTCATGAATATCCTCCCGCATAAACTGGTCAACAATCTTTAATCATTAATGATTGACAGTCGTTTGTAAACTGTAATTTACAGCACACTGATTAAAGCGGACGCAAAGCCTGTTCAATACACAACCAATCCGGCATGATCAGCCGTTACAGCATTTTGTCGATGTCGGTCTGAATGTTGATCATGATCTACGTTAACATGTTTATTCGTGTAGCAAATTTGTCTACGTGCATGGATTGGGGAACAGAAAGACACTTTGCGTCGGCTATGTCGGTTCGACTCCGACCGGACAGTTTGCTACCGCTACCTGATCACATTTAAATCCCACCACGTATCATCTCAATTGCCGTGCCTGTTGATTATTCGCAGATGCCGTTAGCCGTCACACTGTTATCCTTATGGATTCTCCGCATGCGCTCATTCGCTTCAGGGATATGAACAGCCTCAAAGGTATGTTGCAATGTCAGCCAGATCGACCACCCTTTGAAGCGCAACATAGCGTCCTGTGAGCTGCGACGGAATGCTTGTACGCCCGTCTCTTTTGGTGGGACTCGTGGATCGGCCGGTGGCTTTTTGGTATTTACTCCGGCTTTGGAGAGGATATCTGCTCGGCTGAATAAAACTTTAGCCCCCTTTCGGGTCTACTTGAAATATATCAGCAATTAATAAATATATTTATTCCAGGTCGACGGCTTCCCTGTTTCCAGTGAATCCTGTATCTCCAGAAACATTTGTGTTCTTTGCCCTGTGTTTGCCACCCATCTGCCTATGTGATCTGGCAAGGTTCCAAACTTTTCTCGATACTTCGTCATTAACTCCGCTTCTGCTTGCTTTGAAAATCCCATGATATGCCTCATATGCTGCTGGTAACTGAGTACGTATTTTATCAAGATCGCCTGAATACAGCGCAACCAATCGCGCAAATAATTCTGCTTGCCTGCGGTGAGCCGATAAATCAGGATGATCCAGTTCACTGATTGGATAAGCCAGATATTGAAAATATTTACCTCTATCATCAAAGTGCTTCTTACTTTCCAGGTATATATCGCCAGTAATCGTATGCAGTCTTTTACTCGATGCGCTAAGGGTTTTGCCTTCACTAACCACATCTAACGCATGAAATAATTCCTCTGCAATAAATTGAGCGCCATCAGCCTTGCTGAACTGCCAGTTTTTATTGTAATGGATAACACCCTCTGCAACATCCAGCTTGGCCGGGACTTTATCTCCCAATTAGATCGCTGCGCACGGCAACACGCGTCAGGCTGCCCACAATATTGCGCATGTCGCTGTCAGTCGACTCGACCATCCGGCTTAACGTTTTACTGTCACCATAGGCAGCATAAAGCACAGCATTCTTGATACGCCGCGCACCTTCCTGAGACAGATTTCCACTGGCGTCAACGAATGATCCTAACTCGGTCGCGCTGTACCCCTTCAGGGCGCTGCGGATGTTTACGGTGTTGTCATGGTTAAGCGCAATATCCCCGGCGTCCGTGACCTCAATCTGACTGATATCGCCTATCCGCTCAGCATCGATCTTAGCGCACTCCAGTGCAGAATATTCCAGACTGGTGCCGGAGTTGGATGCAATGGCCAGCTTTTTAATATCGAAAGGCTGCGTGATCCTGCGCACCAGCACGGGCTTTTTCATTCCGGCGAATGTGGCCTGTGGTCAATGCCTTTGTTTTATTGCGTCAGCATCGAGTTTCGCGCGGGTGTCAACAGCAATTCGGCGATTTTCGCGAGGGCGGTATATCCGGTTTCAACCCTCGCCCGGCTTTGGGGCCGGGCGCTACTCGGGCCTAAAAATGGGGATTTCGATAGTTATACCGAGCAGGATAGCCCGGTATTTCAGGAAGTTAAATTAAATTGGTTTAGAATTTAATCAGCCGGTTTGATCTTTGAGGTAGGCGTTGAATGTATCCAGGATGGATTGCTCATCCCCGGCAGAGATGCCGAGGAAGAGGCGCGCGGGGATATCATCCCAAAGCTGCGGGAATTCAGATTTTTTGCCGCCGAATTGTTGCATTGCAGCATAGACTGTCGGGCTGCCGACATCCAGGGTGTCATTGCCGGTGAGCTGGTAATTGATCTGATCCATCAGCGTACCGCCAGCTTCAGCGGCTGGTCACGCCCCTTGCGTTTGATTGTTGACGGCGCATTGCGCTCCCAGCGTGAGCCGTCCGGCGCTGTTTGCGTTTCAAAGCGGCGCTTGGTCGATTCGACCAGATCCTCGCCGATTTCTTTCAATGCCAGACTTGGATTCTGCCCGGCATCAATCAGCCGTTGCAGCATTTGCGTCACGGCGCGATCATCGACGTCGACCTGGATTTTGATCATGGCTATGTGTTAATATTTAATTTCAGAGGCGGTAACGTTTCGGACGTTGAGCTAAGGGGGCCGGGTAACCGGCAGCATTGGAGCGCCGCCTGCCTCATTTCTTGCGAATCACCATCGACAGCAGCGATATCGCGCGCTGACGTTTCCCTAGCACTTCAAACACCATGCGACGGCGTCCGCTTTCATCTGCTGAATTGATCACAAATGTTGCATTTCCCGCTTTTGTCGGTCTGCTTTTTGTGATTTTATCGTGATTCAGCAACGCATCCATTATGTCAGTAAAATCGGCATCGGTTATCGGGCGTTGATCATCGCCATCGAACGCACGACTTTTTTCGATGTGCCGCACCGCGTCCGACGATAGCAACACCATGTGTCCGGTCAGATCCTCATCGACAGCCACGCGGATGTCCTCCGCATTTTCAACAAACCCGAGCCACAGCGTTTCCTGGTTTTTTCTGTCGGCCATTGCCCTGGCGGCAAACCCGGCAATATCCCCGGTTGCATTGATGTAGCGATTAACATCCCTGGTCAACGCCCTGCTGATCGCCGGCGGGTGTTTGATGAGTTTCTGCTGCACGAATTCGCGCAGCTTTGTATCTGTTTGCGCGCCGGGCTGGTAATCAAAGCCGAAGTCGATGCCATTGGGCACGGTGTGCCGGTTGCCGTGGCTGTCGATGTGTTCGTAGGTGCCGTCATCCGATGCTTTTGCGCCTTTGTATTCGGATGCCCGCACAGCATGCACGCGGCAGCGGCAGCCCCAGCCATTGGGCGGCATGTGCGTTTCCCACCAGGGATCGTCTTTATGCAACACCATGCCCGACCAGCTCACGTGCAGCGGGCGCGGGTGTTGTACGGTGTCGTTGTGGATGTACTTCCAGTACGGCCGCACGCGCTCCAGACCAGGATCGTTCAGCTGCTGGTAGCACCCGGCGGCGTAGCTGGTTGACAGATTAGCCTGGTAAATCACGCGGGTGCGCCAGTCCAGCGTGCTTCAAGATTCGTTGCCACCCCCGGTCATCCCCACGGATGTGGGGAACACGCCAGCGCGGCAGCGCCGGATACGCTTTTGAGCGGTTCACCCCCACGGATGTGGGGAACACGGCATCCTGAGCCAGTCTCGCCAATTTTGTCGCGGTTCATCCCCACGGATGTGGGGAACACGACGGTTTGTCGCCCTGCACGCTGGCGGTGATCGGTTCATCCCCACGGATGTGGGGAACACGATGTGGTGTTGCTCGACATGCCGCCAACGCGCGGTTCATCCCCACGGATGTGGGGAACACGCTCGCCCTTACTTCGTCCGTTGAGGATGTAGAAAAACCTGAATCTATTATTTTTTCCATGGAATAATCAGG
>CAYXFV010000064.1:0-17268 GCA_964464365.1 uncultured Nitrosomonas sp.
GCAAAATTGAATAAAAAAGCGGAACATACTTGAAGTATGTGAGCATTTTGAGTTCAATTTTAACGCCGCAATGCGCCCTTCAGTGAGATCTTAATCCGGAACAAATTTTAGGACATTCCCATTAATACAATACCGTTTGAAAGTAGGCGCCGGACCATCATTAAAGACATGCCCAAGGTGAATGCCGGAGCTTGCGCTGCGAACTTCGATCCGTTGCATGCCGTGAGAATTATCCTCGTGCAGTGTGACTGATCCTTCGACGGGATCGAAAAAGCTAGGCCAGCCGGTCTTACTATCGAATTTCGCCTGGCTGAGGAAAAGCGTAGCACCCGTAATCGGATCCACAAATTTTCCAGGGCGTTTTTCATCTAAATTGGTCGCGGTAAACGGAGGCTCAGTACCTTGCTCAAAGGCTATTTTTTGTTGTTCCGGCGACAATAATTGAAAACCCAGCCATTTCCAGAAATTGGCTTTTTCCCCGTTATATCCTGTGTATCGGGTCACTTCCTTGCCTTCTCTGAACAGCACAATGGTCGGCGCGGCAAACAGCGGTTTTTCCAGTACCCAGCCAACCGGAGGATTGGCGTTCAGCGTTGCAACAACAGGCACTTCCGCCTGCCAGTGATTGAGAATTTCTTCATCAAACTGTTTACAGAATTCGCAATTCTCGGCTTCAAAAATAACCAGTTGCTGCGCAAAATTTAAATCCTCGCCATCCAGCGGCTTTACGTGATCGGTAGTTATTACATTGTTCGATGCGGTTTTTAATGCGGGATACTTTATCCCGGTACCCCCCAGACCGCAGTACCCGTCAGGATTTTTTATCAAATAATCCTGATGGTATTCCTCCGCTCTGGTGTAATTTTTCAGTGGCAGAATCTCCGTTGTAATCGAGCCGTAACCGGCATCATCCAGTGCTTGCTGGTAAATGCCCTGCGTTGCTGCCGCAGTGTCTTTCTGAACCGCATCATGGTAATAAATGGCACTGCGGTAATTGCTGCCGATGTCATTGCCCTGGCGATCACCCTGTGTCGGATTATGGTTTTCCCAGAATTTCGCCAGAACAGCTTCCAGCGCCACTTTTTCTGTGTCGAAAGTCACCTTGATGACTTCAGCATGGTTTCGTCCCGTAGCCTTACCCGCACGAACCGCTTTCTCATAATTCAATATCTGCTGATAGCCGACACCAACAAGATCGCCACCCGCATAGCCGCTTTCCACATCGAGAACACCGGGAATTTCACCCATACGCTTTTCAGCACCCCAGAAACAGCCCATCCCTAAAACAATATAATCCGTTTTTGCACTGATTTTTCGATCTGATTCAACGAAACTTGCTGTCACAGTTTTCTCCATTGCAAATAATGCCACAACAATTAGTAAACCTAAGGTGGTTACGATAATAGCTCTCATTATTCATTCCGGGTATTCAATTTATGATGAATTTTCGACATTTTAAGATAGCGCCGGTTCGTATTTGAATAGAACATGCTCTCCGGCAACATAAACAGATCACTCATGGTGAATCACACTTTGTTCCTGTGCGTGAATTCCAAAATTAACAAGTACCGGCTTTATTATTTCAATTGGCGCCCTGGAGACGAATCGAACGTCCGACCTACCCCTTAGGAGGGGGTCGCTCTATCCACTGAGCTACCAGGGCAGGGGGGTTATTTTACGCTAGTATCGCGAATTGCTTAAGCTGTAAATCAGTTTTCGCGTGAAGCGCTCTACGCCAGTCGGGCATCAGCCGAACCTTGAGATTAGCGGCGTTACTCAGTATAGTTCGAGCATTCATTCCAATTTTATGGCGTAATCATGACGACAAGACACTGCCCACTTTTAATTCTTGGTTCCGGTCCCGCCGGTTATACCGCTGCGGTTTATGCCGCGCGTGCCAATCTGAATCCTGTCATTATCACAGGACTGGAGCAGGGCGGCCAACTGATGACAACCACCGATGTCGACAACTGGCCGGCTGATGCGATGGGCGTACAAGGGCCCGAGCTGATGGAACGTTTCCAGAAGCATGCGGAACGTTTCGACACCGAAATTATTTTTGATCATATTCACACCGCCCGGCTTAAGGAAAAACCGTTTACGCTGATTGGCGATCAGGGCGCGTATACCTGCGATGTGTTGATTATCGCCACAGGTGCGTCGGCAAAATACCTCGGACTGCCGTCTGAAGAAGCCTTCATGGGGCGCGGGGTTTCGGCCTGCGCAACCTGTGACGGATTTTTCTACAAAGGCCAGGATGTCGCGGTAATCGGCGGCGGCAATACTGCTGTCGAAGAGGCGCTGTATTTATCCAATATCGCGAAAAGCGTTACTGTTGTGCATCGGCGGGAACAATTCCGCTCAGAGAAGATCCTCATCGACAAAATGATGGAGAAAACCAGAAACGGGAATATTCGGCTGGAACTCAATTATGTGCTCGACGAAGTGCTCGGCGATAACAGCGGCGTGACCGGCATGCGTATCAAAAGCACACAGAACGATGCGACCAGAACCGTTGATCTGCACGGCGTTTTTATTGCCATCGGCCATAAACCGAATACCGATATCTTTGCCGGTCAGCTTGATATGGAAAACGGCTATATCATCACGCACAGCGGACGCCAGGGTAATGCAACGACCACCAGTATTCCGGGCGTATTCGCGGCGGGTGATGTACAGGATCATATTTACCGCCAGGCGGTAACCAGCGCGGCAAGCGGCTGCATGGCAGCGCTGGATGCGGAAAGGTATTTCGATCACATGTCGTAGGGTTCGACCTGCATTAGCGCATGCCCAAGAAAGATGACGCGACAACACCCGATGCGGATGATGATCAAGCTGTATTTCGCGCGGCGATGCAGGATGTTACGCCATTGCCGCCCAGCGATAAGGTCATCATTAAACAACGCAAACCGCAACCCAGACCACGGTACAGCAATCAGACGGCTGTCGAACTGGATAAAATCGCAGATGTTTTTCTGGATATTGAGGCGGATGACGAATGGTCGTTTCTGCGCCCCGGCGTATCCCGGCAAACCCTGCGGCGGCTCAGGAACAGGTACTGGGCTGTACAGGATCATCTGGATCTGCATGGCCTGACGCAGGATGCCGCCAGACAACAGCTGGCTTTATTCCTGGAGCATGTGGTGCAGAACCATTATCGATGCGTTCTGATCATTCACGGCAAAGGGTTGAGTTCCGCAGACGGCGTGCCGGTGTTAAAGCACAGAGTCGGCGGTTGGCTGGCGCAATACCGCGTTGTGCTTGCGTTCTGCCAGGCCAGACCGGAAGATGGGGGCAGCGGCGCCACACTGGTGTTGCTTAAGAAAACAACCGATTACAGCGATGGCGTGCCGCCGGATAAATAGAATTTCTCGAATTTCCGCTGGCATTCGATGCACCGTTGCGTGGAAGGATTCGCAATCAGACGCTCAAAGCCGATTTCCTCGCCGCAATCAACGCAGTCGCCGAACTCCAGTTCCATCAGGTATTTTTCGGACATTTCAAGTTCACGCATTTCATTGATCTGCTTGTCAACCAGTGCGGTATCGACATCAGCGAGTATATTGTTGATATCGTCCGCCTGACTGATATCGAATTCCTCACCGGCGCTGACGAGTTCGCTGCGGATCTCATCCTGCAATTCCATATAACGTTTGTGTAATGCCGCCTTGATCTGCTGCAATTGGTCTTCTGTGAAATTTGCCATTTTCTAACATCCTTTCTAACTAAGCTAAGATGAACTGCTTTAAGCAATCTTTAATATCCGCATACATATTGATGGATTCCTGATCACTGCAATAGTTTCCTGCCGATGCTATCCAGTCGACGGCTTTGGCATCGGGTGCAATCAGCCGGCGTCATCCGGATGGCCGTCCTCCGGCTTTAACTGTTCAAGGTCATCGACAATTTCGCCTGAATTATGGCGCACGCTTGCGGAAAGATAGACTTTGGCGATTTTACCTGCCGGATCGATAAGAAACGTATTACGCCTGGCGAATTTAACGATGCCCAGGTTAATCAGTGAATGATAGCGCGCCGCTGTTTCGGTCGTGTGATCCGCCAGCAACGGAAATGACAAACCGAATTTACCGGCAAAGCCGCTATGACTTTCGACTGTATCCACGCTGACGCCAATCACCTCGGCACCAAGCGCTTTAATCCTGTCGAGATCGTCGCGAAATGCACAAGCCTGCAGGGTACAGCCCGGCGTATCGTCCCGGGGATAAAAATACAACGCCAGCCATTTACCCTTGAAGCCATCCAGCGTATGAATCTTGCCATATTGATCCTTCAGGCTGAAGTCCGGCGCCGACTGCCCGGGCTGCAAGACTGTTTTTTCCGAGCGATAAAACCACGCAATGACTCCGGCGATCACCACGACCGTTAAAATAATCAATCCATCCATAGCACCGCCCTCTCACTCAAAGCCAGATTAAAGCTCAACTAAAGCCCAATCACAGGTCAAATCCGCACGGACTCTATCCAGTCCAGTGCCGATTTTAATATAATAGAATTGCATCTGCACAGGTGATTCCACAGCGATGATTCCACCGTTGTGATTCCGTTGCAGCCTATTACCGTACAGGCTTTACATGCGCTTGTCCGAGTTTGAAAACGATTAATCAATCATGATATACACTCAAAAAAATCCGGCGCTTTTTATCATCGGTTTATCCATGTTCGCAATCTGGTACGGTACGGACAGCGGTTTAATGAATCCGCTTCTGGAACATCTCGCATCCGGCAAACACTACAAATATCACGATGAACTCAGTACGCTGCCCTTGTATTTCGGGCTGTTTGCCGTCGTGACCGGGTTATGGCACTGGCTGGGCGTACACCGTGAAGGGCATCTGGATTATTACTCATCCACCATTCCCGGCGGCATGCTGATTTTATTCATTACCATGCTGGTGCGCTGGTTTATCGCACCGGAAATTGAAGTGATCAGCATCGGCCTGGGCGAAGTGGGCAATACCGGCAAATATGCCCACGATCTTTTCGGGCTTAATTATGTGGTTCTGGGTATTGTCGCCGGTCTTGTGATCGTCAACGTGTTCAGAATACCGGCATGGGCCGGGAATGGCGTCCGCCTGTCCCGGCTGGGGCTTAAAATCGGCGTGATTCTGCTGGGCGCATTGTACAGCGCGGCTGAACTGAAAAATCTTGGCGGCCTGTCGGTTCTCATGATCGGTTTCTTCGTGCTGGGTTCGGTGGGTATGGTGTTATGGATCGGGTCACGGCGCAACATTTCCCATTCAATGGGCGGCGTCTTATCCGCAGGCATGGGGGTTTGCGGTGTTTCCGCCACAGTCGCCGTAGCACCAGTCGTACAGGCCAAACCGGTAGAAATTGCCTATACCATCGGCACCATCCTGCTTTGGGGCGTAGGCTGCATGTTTCTGTTTCCCATCATAGGCCACCTGCTGAACATGAGTTATGTACAGTTCGGCGCGTGGGCCGGTACGGGTATTCTGAATTCCGCGCAAGTCGCCGGTGCGGCGCTGGCATTCCAGCCCGGTGGCATTGAAACATTGATGGTCGCGGAGATTTTTAATATCACGCGTGTTCTGATTTTACCGGTTGTCGTATTGTGGCTTGCTGTCTGGTACGTCGGTAAAGAAGGCATCGATGCGGCACAGGTCAATGTCGGACGTGTCGTTATCACCAAATTCCCGGTTTTTGTCATCGGCTTCATCCTGATGTTTGCATTGTCCACCACCGGTATTTTCGCACCGGCCAACCATTATCAGGGCAAATATTTCGGCAATACCACCGAACTGGGTTTTAACACGGAGCATCTTCTAAAAGCCGGGTCGGTTGAATTGCTAAAAGTGGAAGCCCACAAAATCGAACGTAGCGATCACCGCGATGCGCTGAATCGGCTGATCAAAAATGGCAAAATCATGTCCATTGATGATGGCAACGCGATACTCAGTATCGTCAAAACCGCGTATTTATCAGATGAAGCGAATAAAATTCTGAATGCCGCACACAAGGCGGTTTATCATACGGCAAAAAAAATTGAAGCTTTCCGCGAATGGATTACCTGGCTGTTTGCCTTCGGCCTGGTGGGGCTCGGCATGCAGATTACCGTAAGTTCGATGAAACAGGCCGGAGGAGAACCCGCAATCATCGGCGGCATCGTCGGCTTTATCAAAGCGGCGCTGTCGCTGGTTGTTGTGATGCTGTTGATCAGCGAAACCGTATAGAACCTTCAAGATCTCAATCAAGGGATGCAGTGCAAGGCAAAATCGAACAAAAAAGCGGAGCATACTTGCGGTATGTGAGCATTTTGAGTTCGATTTTAACGTCGCAATGCGCCCTTGATTGAGATCTTGGTCATTTAATATTATGCGAGACATACCATGCATCAAAAAAACGAAATAAAAACATTCGAGCGCGGTTCCGCACTGTCGATTTTTGGCAGTGACCGGCTGGAAGATCTGATTGCGCTCATTCTGGCCTTCATACTGGCAATGGCAATTTATTTCTTCTATTAACAGACGCGATAATCGCGCATCTGTCCGGTTCAGCTCAGCATGTTTCAGCACATTTTGCTCGCCAGTCATGGCACCGAAGGCGCTATTGCTGCGGAGAACATGGCGTTACAGATCTGCGCCGCAAATGGCCGTATCAATCATCTTATCGTGGTTCCGGAATTCTGGCAGGGCATGACTGGCGATGACTGGCTCAACAACGGCATCACACGCGACCGGTTTCGTGACTATCTTGAAAGCGCACTGCACCAGGACATCGAACAACAGTGTGAACGCGTAAACCAAAAAACAGCTGACCGTGGATTGACCTGCCGACATGTGGTTTTGTCCGGCAAACCGGAACAGGCATTGTTACGCCAGACTGAAACACACGCCTATGATCTGGTCGTCATCGGCGCCCCACGACCGGACAGCAAACCGGGCCTGCGCTCCACCATGCTGACAAAAAAACTGATCAGCACGCTGAAAACAGCCTTGCTGATTGTGCCGCATCCTGAACAGGACACCTAATTTAATGGATGTAAAGCATCAACCGGAACAAAACGGTAACGACGCGGCATGGGCGGTTCTGCACACGCCGTTAAGCGTGCCTGAATTGATGCAATTCTGCCGTGATATCGAGCGGCTGTTTCGCATTAACCCCATGCTCAACATACGCCATTGGCGGAACCTGGAAACCAACCGCTATCTTTTTTCCGGGCAAAACATCAGTCAGCCAACGCCTTTCGATTTTGATCTGGTATTGACCGTGCGGCAATTATCGAACGGATGGCAGATCGAATATGATCAAGGTGTAAAATCGCGCACGACATTTGTCATCGAACCAGCATCCGATCTGCCGGATTGCCGCTCCAGACTGACCATTACCGATTATTACGACGGTTTGCCAGAGAATGAACGTCTGCGACAACTTCATCGTGTCGACAAAAGCATCTCGATCTGGGCGCATGATTTGCAGCGCTTTTTAATCCGCTGGCATCAATGGTCAAAATACCGGCTCTGGCGCTGGTATATGCAGCGGGTCTGGCAACCGATGAAGCCCATGGGCCGCCGTATTACCGTTATTCTGCTGTGGGTGACCGCTGCTGAACTGGCGCTGGTGCTGCTGGGTGCGGCAATCTATTTTCTGGATGATGCCGTATAAATCGCTGCTGTCACCGATCGCTGACAGGTCGTTGAATTCAAACTGTTAATTCGGCGCGTTCGCTGCATCCAATGCATACGGCAATGTTCCGATATTCAGGGCAGGGCCTTGCGGTGATTTCCAGTAAATCTTTCCTGTTGCGGCACTGCTGCGCTGAATAACAGCAAGTACATCATAACCGCCATCCGGCGATAGCGCCGCATTGACAATTTTGCCGCAGGCTTGATCTTCGAAGTGTGCATCATATAAATCGTCACCTGCCGATACGCAATCCGAGGTTGCGATATGCGCCAGATACATACGGCGTTTGAGCCTGCCCAGATACTGCGTGCGTGCGACAATTTCCTGTCCGGGATAGCATCCTTTCTTGAAACTGACGCCACCGATCAGATCCAGATTGATCATTTGCGGAATAAATTCTTCCTGTGTTTCCAGGGTAATAACCGGTATGCCCGCCTGTATGGTCAACCGATCCCAGTGGCCTTTACCGGAAGATTGCGCATGCTGGCACAACCTGTTCCAGAATTCCACGGCATGTTCCGGTGTGACGATCAGTTCGATACGGTCTGCCGCATGGCAAAGTATATCCGCCTGCGCGGCACGTATCACCTGAAGCCGGGGATCGGCATCAACAGAAATTTGCATGATTCCGGCAACCTGTTCACACGCCGCTTTCCCCGCAACGCCGATGCGTATCCACTGATCGCTACCCTCGTTAATGCGCACTTTCGAACGCAGAACAAACATCGACAGTCTTTTTCGCACCGCTGCGCACAAACTTACCGGTAACTGCATGAACCATTCATCATCGCGCTGCCACAGGATAAAATTCGCCAGCACGCGTCCTTTAGGTGTACAGTAGCTGCCATATTGCGCCTGATGCACGTTGGCCAGCGTGACATCGCAGCTGAGCTGACTCTGCAGAAATGTCTGCGCATCTTCCCCGGAAAATACCAGCAATCCATCGTGCGAAAGATCGACCAGCGCCATTTCTGCCTCGATCTGCCGTGATTCCGCCGGGTTTCCGTCAAAACGGGTGACTGTACCGTTTTCGATTACCGCGTGTTGTGTCAGTAAAAAGCTGTGCCAGTTTTCTTGCATAAACAAATCAAACAATAAAGTTATTCACGTTGCGATTATATAAGTGAAACGATCGTACACGGTAAAGATGAAGAATACCGATTTCCTGAATATGCGTTTTTCCATAAATTTATATTCAGGAAAACAGACATAAATGATCGCATCACGCCTCAATTCCCGCTGCATTATTTTATAATCATGCGATTTATTCCATAACACTGCATCTATGTTGAAATTCACTCCCCCGATTTGGCTGGAACCCGGCTGGAACTTATCGGGGTCAAATGATTCAAAAAAAATCCCTGAGACACAGGATAAAAACAACAATGACAACTGAAACCTGCCGAGCAGCATTTACACAACTTTACCACGATATCGAACAACAGATTGTCGGTCAGCAGGCACTCATCCAGCGACTGCTGCTGGCGCTGCTGTGCGATGGCCACCTGTTACTGGAAGGCGCACCCGGCCTGGCAAAAACGCGCGCGATCAAATCGCTGGCGAATAGCCTCGAAGCGGATTTCCACCGCGTCCAGTTCACCCCGGATCTATTGCCTGCCGATCTGACCGGCAGCGATGTGTTTCACCCTGAAACCAGCCGTTTCACGTTCAACAAAGGGCCGCTGTTTCATAACGTCATTCTTGCCGATGAAATCAACCGCGCACCGGCCAAAGTGCAATCCGCCCTGCTGGAAGCAATGGAAGAACGGCAGATTACCGTCGGCGCGGCGAGTTATCCATTGCCACCGTTATTTCTGGTGATGGCCACACAGAATCCGATTGAACAGGAAGGCACCTATCCATTGCCCGAAGCGCAACTGGATCGTTTCCTGCTACACGTGCGCGTGGAATATCCGGATAAAGACGCCAGTCGCAGGATACTGCAACTGGTGCGCCGTGAGGCGCAGTGCGCGCTGGAACACACCCGCCCTTACAACGTTCAGAAAGTGTCTCAGGAACAGGTCTTTACCGCGCGGCGTGAAATCATGCAACTGCACCTGGCCGAAGCGGTGGAAGCCTATATCGTTGAAATCATCGAGACAACGCGCAACCCCGTTCAATATGGCCAGGAACTGTCCAGCTGGATACGCTGGGGCGCCAGTCCGCGCGGCGCCATCGCGATTGAGCGCGCGGCACGCGCTACGGCATGGCTGGCGGAACGCGATTTCGTCACGCCGGAAGATGTGCAGACCGTCGCTGCCGACGCATTGCGTCACCGCATTCTGCTCAATTATGAAGCGGAAGCCGAAGGCATCACCGCCCAGTACTGCATTAACCAGATTTTAGCCAGCGTACCGGCGCCATGAGCGAAGGCACTGCGCTTGAACTCAACCAACTCATCCGGCTGCGCGCCGCTGCCCGCGGGCTGGAACTCGGCGCGCGCAGACGTGTGCTGTCCTCACAGGCCGGTGGTTACCTTTCGGTCTATCATGGTCGTGGCATGGAATTTGACGAAGTCCGCGCGTATCAGCCCGGCGATGACGCCCGCACGATCGACTGGCGCGTCACAGCACGGCGGGGGCAGCCGCATACCAAGCTGTTCCGCGAAGAACGTGAACGCCCGGTGATGCTACTGGTTGATCTACATCCGGGCATGTATTTCGGCAGCCGCGTGCAGTATAAATCGGTGCTTGCCGGTCGCTTAAGCGCGCTGCTGGGTTGGGCTGCGGTACATGCCGGCGACCGTGTCGGCGGCATTATCCAGGCGGCGGAAAAGCATCGTGAAATTCAACCGGCTGCACGCGAATCCGGACTGTTGCATTTGCTGCGAACCATGGTACAACTGCAACCGACGCATCCAGCCGGTATCGCCACAAGCCGCATGGATCGCGCGCTGGCGCGCATGGCGCGTATCGCCTTGCCGGGCAGTCTGATTGTCATTTTCAGTGATTTCAGGGAATCCGGCGACGCAACGGAGCAGCATTTAAGCGCGATGGCGCAGCATAACGATGTCATTACCGCATTTCTCTATGATCCGCTGGAAACCACGCCCCCGCCGCCCGGACGCTATCGCCTGGGCATCAACCAGCAGCGCGTTTCCATCGACACCCGCCATGCCGCAACCATCGCGCAATGGCAGGTGCAATTTCAGCAGCATCGTGAAAAAGTCCGCAATCTGTGCCGGCGCCATGCCATCCATTTTATGGAAATCGCCACCAGCGATCCCATGTTGCAGGCATTACGCGCAGGATTGTCGCGACATGGAAAAAACGCATGATGGAAGCCGATCCGCTCGCCGCGCTGCGCCCACTCCATGCACCGCCGCCGGTCGGCTGGTGGCCGCCCGCACCGGGCTGGTGGCTCGCCGCAGCGCTGATTGCAACGGCAGTCTGCCTGATTTACCGGTATCGCAAGCGTATGGCGCCCAGACATGCCGCCTTGAAAGAACTCCGGCTGCTGGACAAAAACCGTGACGCGATGGATCAACCCGTTGCCGCCCTGAACCAACTGCTGAAACGCTATGCGCTGGCCTGCTGGCCCGCAGAAAAAGTCGCCGCGCTGTCCGGCCAGGACTGGCTGGATTTTCTGGATGCCCACGGCGGCAACGGGCAATTTTCGCACGGGCCAGGCCGGATATTACAGTCAGGGCCTTACCAGAAACAGCACGCCGATTTCAATCAATTGACGGCGCTGGCACGCCGCTGGATCAAGGCCAATACACCCTTAAAAAAGACACATGAACATCTCTAAAAATCCAGCTTTTGTCACAACGCTTTGTTACTCACCAATATGCTGCGTCACCATTTTTTGTTCGTGCCTCGTTTTGTTTAAAGCTTTGAATTTTTGAAGACGCCCATATGCTGAACTTTGCCTGGCCCTGGATGTTTCTGCTGCTTTTTCTGCCCTGGCTTGTCCGGCGCTTCCTGCCGCCCGCAACCAACGTCAACCAGGGCGTATTGTTCGCGCCTTTTATCAATATTTATCCGGAAAAATCGGTCACGCCGGTCAACCACCGATGGCCACACTCGATACGCACATGGGGTTTAATACTGTGCTGGCTGTTGCTGGTCACCGCAGCGGCCCGGCCACAGTGGCTTGGCAAGGAAATCGAATTACCCGAGACCGGGCGCAATCTGATACTCGCCGTGGATGTGTCCGGCAGCATGGAAATTGCAGATCTTGACGACAGGCACACCAACCGGCTGGAAGTCGTCAAACAGGTCGCCGGTGATTTCATCCGCCGCCGTGAAGGTGACCGCATCGGCCTGATTTTATTCGGCAGCGAAGCTTATCTGCAAACACCACTGACGTTTGATCACGCGACTGTGGCAAGTCTGCTGCAGGATACGGTAATCGGTATCGCCGGACGCGAAACCGCAATCGGAGACGCCATCGGCATGGCAATTAAACATTTGCAGCATTTACGACATACCGGTGAAGAAGCCGTGCTGGTACTGCTCACGGACGGCGCCAATAACGCCGGCCATGTACAGCCCCGCAAAGCCGCCGAACTCGCCGCACAGCAAAAGCTGCGGATTTACACTATCGGCGTGGGCGGTGAACCGCGTCAGGTTCAGAGTTTTTTCGGCACGCGCATGGTCAATCCGGCATCCGACCTTGATGAAGAAACATTACGCACAATCGCCGATCTTACCGGAGGACAGTATTTCCGCGCTACGGACAAAGATACATTGGAAACCATTTATCACCGGCTGGATCAACTCGAGCCGACATTGAAAGACAGCCGTATCGTTCGCCCGACAGATGAACTCTTTATCTGGCCGCTGGGTTTGGGATTGGTCATGAGTTTTCTGCTGGCATGGCGCTGGTGGACAACAGGATAGTCTATGGAAACATTTCATTTTTTACGTCCGCTCTGGTTTCTGGCACTCATCCCGGCGCTCTGGCTGCTCATCTCACTTTGGCGCAGGCAAACCTCCGGCACCGCCTGGCATACTGTTTTTGATGCACAGTTATTGTCCCATTTGTGGCTGGAATCGCCGGGTAAATCGACACGCCTGCCGCTTGTCCTGCTCGCCTCGAGCTGGTTGCTGGCGGTCTTCATTCTTGTCGGCCCTGTGTGGGAACGCCAGCCTGAACCGGTTTGGCGCACGCAGATGTCGCGCATTCTGATTCTCGATTTGTCGCCATCAATGAATGCACGCGACCTGACGCCTTCGCGCCTCGAACGCGCCCGCTTCAAAATCAGAGACATGCTCGAGCGTTCGCGCGAAGGTCGCACCGGTCTGGTCGTTTTTGCAGGTGAAGCGCATACCGTGACACCGCTCACCGAAGACACGGCAACCATCAGCAATCTGATCGCGGCATTGGGTACGGATATCATGCCGGCTAAAGGCAATGCAGCCGCACCCGCGTTGCATATGGCAGGCGAGCTGCTTAATCTGAAAGGTATCTCACACGGTGAACTGCTGCTGATCACCGACGGCATTGATGATCCGGCTGCGGCGCTTGCGCAGGCGCGCAGACTGCGCGAACAGGGCTATACGCTTTCCATTCTCGGCGTAGGCACGGAAGCCGGTGGCGCGATCATGGATGACGGCGTTGCCGAAGTGATCCGCTTCAACGCCGGGCCGCTGGAAGAGCTTGCGCGTGCAGGTGGCGGCGCATTCAGCCGATTGACGGCTGACGCTGCGGACTTGAATCGATTGCTGCCGGAAATCACCACAGCAAGCCATTTTGACACCGTGGAAAGTAGTTCCGGTGGAGTTACACGCTGGGTGGAATATGGCGTATGGCTGCTGCCGGTGCTTTTGCTGCTTGCCGCGATGGCATTCCGGCGCGGCTGGCTGCTGGGATTTGTCGCAGTTTTCATCACGCCGCCACCGGCGCATGCGTTCGGCTGGAAGGATTTATGGCTGCGCGCCGATCAGCAAGCGCAGGTACATTTGCAGCAGGGCGATCCACAGACTGCCGCACAGCAGTTCCACAACCCCGGCTGGCGTGGCATGGCGTTGTACGAGGCCGGTGATTATGAAGCCGCCGCGCGGGCTTTTGCCGAATCCGATGACCCTGGATCCCGCTATAATCGGGGTAATGCGCTCGCACGCGCCGGTGAACTGCAACAGGCTATCGATGCCTATCGCGATGTATTGCAGCAAAACCCGCATCATGAAGACGCTCAGGCCAACCTTGAGCTACTGGAAAAATTACTACAGGATCAACAGCAACAAAACACAGAATCATCGCAGGACAACGCGGACGGCGAGCCCGATCCGGCGGATGGCGACGGTAATGATTCAGACAATAAGCCGGAGCCGGAGCAGCAGGACACAACGGAATCCGGAAGCGATAATGACGAAGATCAGCATGCGGAAGACATGCAAACCGATGCTCAGGAAAACGACGCCAATGCTACTGAGATGGATGCTGAGATGAATGATCAGCAGGAAAATACACCGGATCAACAACAGGAAGCGCCCACACCGGAAGACCGCATAATCGACGACGAGCAACAGCTCAGCGAGGAAGACATCGCGCTGGAACAATGGCTGCGGCAGATCCCCGAAGATCCTTCCGGCCTGCTGCGCCGCAAATTCATGCTGGAACACATGCAACGCAGACAACGATGAACAGAATCCTTTATTTTCTTACCGGCGCAAGCCTGCTTTTCAGCCTGTGCCTGACCACCCTGCAAGCCTGGGCTGCGCTGACCGCGCATCTTGACCGCAACCAGGTTACTGAAGGCGAAACCGTGCGACTGACCATCGAAGCTGCCGGGCAGATCTCGATTATGCCGGATACCCGTGCGCTGAATCAGGATTTTGAAGTGGCTGGCACGATGAGCGGCAACCGCGTCAATATCGTCAATGGCAAAATGGACGCACGCACCACCTGGACGCTTTCGCTGATTCCGCTGCGCAGTGGGCAATTGACCATTCCACCGCTCAGTATCAACGGTGAATCCACGCCCGAGCTGACGCTGCATGTGACTGAAGCTTCCACCGGCGCCGATGGCGATGGCGACATACCGATTTTCCTGGAAACCGAAGTCGACAGAACCGATCCCTATGTGCAGGGTAAAGTGCGTTATACCCAGCGGGTTTTTCTCGCCGTCAATCTGGTGCAGGGCAGTCTGAGCGAACCTGAGCACGACAATGCCCTGGTGCAGAAACTGGGCGAAGACCGCGAATATGTCACCCAGCGCAATGGCCGAGCCTACAGCGTTATCGAACGGCAATTCGTGATTTTCCCGCAAACCAGCGGGCCCATGGTTATCCCCGCGCCGGTATTGAACGCGCAGATTCCGCAGCGCAGCAGCCGGAACGACCCGTTCTTTGACCGCCTGTTTACCAATACCCGCCCTGTCCGGTTACGCGGAGAAGCGGTCACACTCGATGTGCGCCCGCGTCCCAATCAAAGCCAGTCACCTTACTGGCTGCCGGCGGAGTCGGTGACGCTGCAGGAAACATGGCAACCGGAAAACAATACCGTCAACTTCGGCGATCCGATCACCCGCACGATTACCATTACGGCGCTGGGCGTGACCGGAGAACAATTGCCCGAGCCGAAACTTGCGGATCCGGAGGGTTTCAAACTGTATCCCGACCGCGCGCAATCGGTAACCCAGAACCTGTCTGATAACATTCAAGGCGAGAAAACACTGCGCCTAGCGTATATGCCGACACAATCCGGCAAACATATTTTACCGGCATTTTCCATACACTGGTGGGATACGGTAACAGACAGCGCCCGGATCGCAACGCTGCCGGAACGCACGATTGAAGTCCTGCCCGGCACCAGTCCGTCACACCAACCACACGCTGCGCCAGATTTTTCCGGCCACAGTGAAACGGATATGCCGAACACCCGACAAAACGCACCAGCCACGCCATTTTTTCAACCCGATCGTTCGGCAGCCGATGCCGCCGGATTGCCAGCCCGTCATACCGGCTGGTTCTGGGCGACGCTGCTGTTTGCCATGTTATGGCTGGTAACACTGGGTTTTCTATGGCGTACACGCCACCGCCCATCACAACCCGGCGTTGCAACAGCAACAACCCCGGGCGATTCGCCGAATGCCCGGGATGCGCGCAAACGCTTTCTAGCTGCCTGCCGGGACGGTAACCCGCAACAGGCGCGCTATCACCTGCTCAAATGGGCTGCCGCGCACTGGCCGGACTCACCGCCCAAAGGGCTCGACGAACTCGCAATACGGCTCAACGATACTCACGCCCGGTCGGTGTTGCAGCAACTGGATCGCGTTTTGTACCAGCAGCATGATGACGACTGGGATGGTAGCGCGCTGGGCAAGCTGCTCGCCGAGTTGCCGAAGCACGGACGAGAATCGAAAAGTGCTTCCGATAAGCGTGCCTTGCCTGGTTTATATTCCTGAGAACCCGTTCAAAATCTCACCAGGATTTCACTGAAAGGCGCATTGCTGCGTTAAAATTAAACTCAAAATGCTCACGGCTTAATATCATGAACAGAATACTTTGCGCAGCTTTCTTCCTATCGATTGTGGCCATTCCGGCTTCGGCCAATCAGGAACCGATCCGGCCCGGATTATGGGAAGTGACGACAACGTCCGACCTGCTGAATCTGGTGCCGCATATTCCCCCCGATGCCATGCGGCAGATCACCAATCTGGCCAAACAATATGGATTAGTCATGCCTGAAATTCAGGACAAAATGGCCACATCCCATGTCTGCATCACGCCGGCAATGGCGGCGCAGGACATTCCCACCCATTTCTACGACGGCCAGTCGGGTTGTTCGGTCAAAAATGCCAGACGCAACGGGAATCGTTTTCACGTTGAAATGTTTTGCGATAACCCTCAGTTTAAAGGCAATGGAACAGCGGAGGGTATTTTTACCAGCCCGGAAAATTTTTCCGGACAGACGGAATTCGACAGCATCGTCATGGGAAATCCTGTTTATGCCACCGCCGAAACACGCGGACGCTGGATGCGCGAAAAATGCGGCACCACCGACCAACCGGTAATCCAGCCTTCCCCGCCACCGCATATTTTTCCTGCGCAATAGGCCGGATACCGGAATTAGCCTGAAAAACCATAGGGCTGCTATTTATGAACGTATTTCAAAAATTCAACGTATCGGCAGATATTGGGGTTCATTGCATTCACCCCAGCCTACCGGGCTTATTCGTTATAGCCGCGCATTATGGCAGGTACCCTGCCAGATCCAAGGCGCCATGGAATACGCCCAGCACATCAATCACCTGCGACGGACGCACCAGATACGCGATGCGAAATGTCCATAAAGCAAAATACGGATTTCTCCTTCAGGCTCATCACGATACTTATGCCCAATCCCCGGAAAGTGACACAGAACCTGAGTTCTTTCAAAGATTCCCTCAGCAATCTTCGCGGCTGCCACTGGGTTATCCGCAGCAATGTAATCATGAAATCGCGCAACCAGCGTTCGGCTTCTTCAGTCCAGACTATTTCTGCCATGCGCGAATCCGTCGCTGCATGTCATCGTTGGACACGACCCGTCCGTACCTCGAATCCTCGAGTCCTCGCGCCACCATCCTTTCAAATGCCAATTCACGCATTATCTCTTCATACGTAACCTGAGTTCGGGATAAGCCCTCAATCTTCGGCTAAACAATTGATCTTG
>CAYXFV010000065.1:0-16683 GCA_964464365.1 uncultured Nitrosomonas sp.
GACCAAGATCAATTGTTTAGCCGAAGATTGAGGGCTTATCCCGAACTCAGGTTACTTAATAATCGAATCACCGCGTGGTTCTGCGGTGCAGCAAGTGCCACAGGGCTTTTACCCCCCAGATTATCGGGAAGCGGCGTGCCGCCGGTGTGATTTCAATGCGGATACCCGTATGTCGTTCTATTTTCCAGGCAGCGTATTCCAGACTGTCCCGGAAAGTCAACGTCGCCTTGGTCAAGCGCAGAATCGAAAGCATAAGCCCTTGCCAGCGCCTGAGACGCCATTGCCATAAGGCCAGACGACGCGTCCCGGTCTGATTATGGCATAAATAGGTTTCATGATCGGGCTGCCGGGTGAAAATGGCATTCAGCGCAGGGTAAGCCGCATGCGTCAGTTGCGCGAAATCGGCATGATTATATTCAGCCAGATGCCGTGCGCGTGTTTCGCTTTCAGGACGCAGTTCCGCTGCATAACTGAGCATCAGACAGCGCGTCCAGATATCATCAACCGTGAAAACAGTATTCTCCAGCGCCTTGCCGCCCGCTGTCAGAAACGTGATCACTGAACAAGCCAGCGCACGGTATACCCTCTCCCGACTTGTTTGATCACGCGCAAACAACACACGCGAAGGTTGCGCGAATCGCGCCCAGATATAGGAATGAAACCAGTAACGCGCACCCTTTTCAAAATCCGACGTGGAGATGACCGCATATTTGGCGCGCAATGTCCTTCCCTGATGCGGGACTTCAATGTAAAACACGTTAGGCGCCAGACAGGCGTTCAGAATACCCAGATAGCGTTTGGTATAGGCGCTGCGGTAATCACTTACCAGCACATACAGATCGCCGATACCGTCGTCCAGTTCTCCCGACCGCAAACATGAACCGTACAGAATCACCGCATCGGCGGCTGCTTTATAGTGCTCCAGCAAAGCCTGAACAAGCACCTGAAAATCCGGCGATACGCTGCGCGTACTGTGCTCAGCGACGACGGTAAGCAATGCTTCGGGCGGTGATGTGTTCGAGACGGATGCAAAAGGTATCATCGTCATTCCAGCCTAAAGCACCAGAAATGAGACAGGCCGGGTCGCCGTAATACGCAGCGGTTCGTCAGTACCGGCGGAACGATAGAGCTCACCGTCGACGATATACTCATCATCCAATTGCAATTCCAGCATACGGGTATTATGACTGTGATAACCATCCTGCGCTTTGAGCACATGACCGTGACCGGTCAGCAGCGGCCAGATTGAATACCATAGTTTCTTGCGTTGCTGATCAACCCAGGTGATGTGCAATGGCACGGCTTCCTTCCCCCAGTACGGGCGCAGATTCAGCAGCAGGCAATCCAACGCGCTGATCAGTGCAAAAAGATACGTGCCTTGTGATTTTTCGCCATTTTCCAGCGTTATGGTCATGGTAACCGGTGCCCATGCACTTTGATTGCCGCCCAGAAGCATTCCAACCAGTGAACGCATCATGATCATGAATGTAAAAATACTGCCCGTGATCCCGAGTTGCTTGACACTGCTGCGTGAAAATTTTACGCCGCGCGCGACCAGTCCAACCGCAAAAAACATACCATGAATGGTCTGCCGTCCATTTTGCTCAATACGCAATACCGGGCGCTGCACCAGTCCGGAAGCCGATACCTCCGCGCCCTGCAGGTACGCGGCCAGCCGGTGCAGAATTTTCTCCGGTTTTCCGCGCATACCCAGATCGAGTGGCGTCATATTGGTTGTACCGCCCGGGATGATCATCAGTACCGGCCACGCTGTTTCAGGCAATGTGGCAAACAAGTGGCTGAGTATCGCATGCGATGTGCCGTCTCCGGCGATGATCACCAGCAAATCAATACCGGATTGAATCAAATGATCGGCAGCCGCAGCAAAACCCGCGGCATCACTGGCCTGACAGACCGTTCCATTGGGAATCTGTTCCACCAGCTGAAGAATAACATCCCTGCGTTTCTTCACCTGACCGCTCATCGGATTCAGCAAAAAACCGATCCGGGCGGAACCGGATGCTAACCGATCAATGTTTGGTGCGATGGTCACGGGCCCGTTATCCTGCGTGGTCACACAATCTCCCCAATCGCCTGACTCTCCCTCCAGCAGATGGCATACTAGACCTTCTTCGGATCAATCGGTGCGCGTGTAAATAGTTTTACCGCCAGTATGTCACGGTCACGCGCCGGATCGATATCCTGCAGCCAGGAACGTAAGCGTCCCTCTTTCCGCCATACCTGCCATCCGGCGAGCAGGCGACCGATCAGTATCATGGTTGAAATCAAATGCCAGGCGACGACCATTAACAGGCCCAGATCCGGCTGCCCGATATACCATCCATACGTCAGTAGAATCAGATTAGGATTACGCCGCGCGGTGATCAGGCGATTGAACGAATCGAACTTTCGCCAGATAAACATATCGAACTTTGACAGCCAGAGCTGGAAGGCGCCTTCGCACAGACGCCCGCCGATATAGCCGAGAAACATCACCCAGACCAGGAAATCCAGATTACCGAGAGGTGTCTGCGTAGCAGCCAGACCAACACCCCAGGCCAGATACCAGAGCGGGGGATGGATAATATCAAGCCCGTGATCGAGCACATCACCCAGGCGGCTCGAAGTCACCGTTACCCGGGCCAGTTTGCCGTCCACGGTATCCAGAAAAGTCATGAACCAGCCCATGATCAATCCGGCAGCGAAAAAACCATACCAGAAAGCAACGCCTGCCAGAATGGCAAACAACACGCTGAGCCATGTCACATGGTTCGGCTTCCAGCCATAGCGGACACACAGATGCGTACACCAGTAAGCAGGCAACGGCCAGATCCATTTGGTCACCAGGTCGGTAACGCCTTTATACGATCCCGAAAATAATTCCTTTTCCAGCAGTTTATGATTGCTTTCAGTAATCGGCAAAATATAAGGTGGATCTTTTTTCTTCAGATTCTGCTGAAAATCGATTTTAAGATCATCCAATGTGTAGCCTGGCAGTGCCGATACCAGGATATTGTCTTTATTCTGCCGTTCAAACAGTTGCAGATAACGTGAGCCCTGTTCGCGCAAAACCCGCATGGCGACCAGTTTTTTGTCATGGCTGTACAGTGCCATTTGATTTTTGATGACCAGCAAAGCGCTCAATACTCTGGCATCAAATAAATAATCGGCATTCAGGATCAATAAAGACGCATTTTCAGGCAGCGTGTCGATTTTCTCGGTCAGTCTGGCATTTTCAATGGGTCTGATCATCCGCTGCAAACGCTTACGCCCATTTAATCCCCAGATTTTGATTTCGCTTTTGCCGGTAAGATAAATATAGGTCGGTTTTAGCATGTGTTATCCATCCACTGGAATGATAGTTCTTATTTTAAGGTAATGCGTATCAAGCATCCGTACCGCTGAATACATGCTACTACAATATGAAAGGTTTAAAAAATTCTTCTGAGCCAGATGATCGCCAGTGAAATAAGGATAATGCTGGGTGCCAGCGCGACCAATGCGGGATCCAGACGCAATAACAGCCCCGCATTGGCCAGAATCTGGTCAAGCAAATAAACGGCAACACCGATCAATGCCGCCAGAACAAGCTTATTGCCCAGACCGGTGCGGACTGAGCCAAAGACAAACGGAATTGAAAGCAACAGCATGGCAATCGTCAGCAGACCACTGCCCGCTTTACGCCATAAAGCAAGCGCATACGCATCGGCATCCTGACCGGTATTACGCAGAAAATTGACATGACGCACCAGCTCATCCGGCGCAAGACTCTCCGGTGGCTTGGTCAGTGTCGCGATATCTTCCGGGTTGAGAAACGAATCCCAGCGCAACCTGTTGAAATGCGTGATCTTAATGTTATTTTTGGAAAACTTACGGATAGCGGCATTACGAAGAACCCAGGGTTCGTTACTGCGGACATCGGCGAATTCCGCCTGAATATGCGCCAGTAAAAAGCCCGATTCATCCAGACGTAAAATTTCGATATCTCCGGCTTCTTTCGCATGCACCATATAGCCGATCCGCAGTATATTCCGTTCATTGCGCGTCCAGATACCCAACCCCTGACCCAATTCGGCGGTTTGATTCAATGCCACCGCCCGGTTCGAAATCGCTTTTTGCTGAAGCTGCGGCGCAAAAGATTGTTCGAGCACAGCAATGAGTACAATCAACGCGATGCCGACAGCGACCGGCGCAAGGCTGATCTGCACCGGTGAAAAGCCCGCTGCGCGCATCGCGGTCAGTTCGGAATTCACCGCCAGCGCGCCGAGTGCCGCAACCGTACCGAGCAACGCAATAAACGGCGCGATCTGAATAAAACGCCGCGGCAATAACATTACGGTATACATAAATGCATCGACGGTGCGGTAAGTGCCTTTGCCAACATCATCCAGCTGATCAAGCAAATCAAAGAAGCTGAAAAGCGGCAGAAGAACGGCCGTTGCGATCAACAAACCGGTCAATATCTGAATAGCGATATAGCGATAAATAATCATTACCGAAGCGATAGCAATTTCTGCCCGGGCTTTAGCGCGTACAGCAGCAGCACGGCAAACATCACCGCATAAAGCCACCAGACGCCTATTGTCGTATTGATGACGCCCTGTTCAACCCAGTTTTTCGCCAGACCGCTCAAATTGTAATACACGGCAAACACAATGGCTGCGAGCAGATAAGTCCGGGTTGCCTTATCCTGCCGCGGTACGGTTTGAATAAAGGTTACCGCGATTAACGCCAAAAGCAGGGTTGCAACCGGGCGGGAAATGCGCCATTGCAATTCCGCAATTTCCCACGGTTCTTCGGATTCCCAGAGCGTCCGGGTCGGTGCGGCTTTGCGGCGATAACGCAAGGCAAGCTCGCTGTCGGTAAAATACGTTAACTGTTGAAACTGAATCATGTCATCTCTGGAAGCGGCGCGCGATAACTGATACAGATAACCTTCGGACAATACGATTGTCGGGCGCTCTTCCCGCGTGGGCTGTATCTGCATCGCTTCTTTGGCAAAGATAATTTCACTGGTTTCCGGTGTCTTGATATAGTGGAAAACATTGCCCATCTTTTTGTTGACGTCATCCTTGCTTTGCACATAGACAACCCGGCCGCTGCCCTCGCTGCCATAGAAACGTCCTGCCTGAAAACGATTCGTGTTCAATTCCGCTTCGGCTTGCGCATCCAGAATATAATTTTCAGCATAAGCCCAGGGCCGCACATAAGACGACAATATACCGCTGATGATCGCAACGGGTACCGCCATCATCAGCACAATAAAAACAATACGCCTTCCGCTGATACCCGAAGCACGCAGCACGTTGAGTTCCTGATCTTTATTCAACTTGCTCAGACCGCTGATGATTGCGATATAGAGCGCTACAGGTATCAGCACTTCCATCGCGATCAGCGTTTTCAGCATGACCAGTTTGAAGAGTGCTGCCAGACCGAGCGTTTCCGTTACGGCACCGGCAAGAAAACGTGCGCTGCTGAAACTCGCAAACAAGCCAACCAGGATCAAAATCACGACGATGAACGGCAGTGTCAGTTCGCGTGTGATATATCGCTCAATGATTCTCATATCCTGTACCCGTCATTATCTCCGGAAATCTTTCACTACACGGCGTTACGCTGAAAAAATGAAACGGGTGCTTTGTTGACAATGGATTCAGCCAGCAACAAATCTTCAACCTTATCGACATCGATGCCTGCACGCGTATCCGGCAGTACGATTGTTTTCACACGCACCCCCGATCTGGCGGCCAGGACATCCAGCGCGTGTTCCAGCGACAAGCGCCCGAACACATAAGATAACACTACGCCGGGGCTGACGATCTGGGCCATCAGCCGCCAGGGTTTTTTACGCAAATCCTCGGCCTGACGCCAGAAATGAACGAGCTTGCGTCCCTGCGGACTGAATGTAAACAGATTACAGCCACAAAAACCGCCATCCCGGAGCCGGAAAACGGTTCGTTTGGTATCCGGAAATGCTGCCGACATCTGGGTATCGGTAACGACGCCCACGGTTGCGTCGGAATCGGTCTGCAATGATTCGGTTAAAAAATGCCGCACAATCTGGGGCGTCAGTAATGCATGATCTGCGGTCGTCAACAACACCGGCATATCGCCGGGCAGATGATCCAGACCGTACTCGGCGCTGCGGCTGGGCGATTCCCTATTCGGCAACCAGACTACTTCCCGGGAATCAATGCGCTGTTTTAATGGCGGACAATCATCCAGCCGTTCTTTGGAAGGTCCACACAGTACGATACGCCCAACCAGGTCACACGCAGTCAACGCATCCAGTACGCGGATGATCATCGGTTCGCCGCCCACTTTTGCAAAAGCTTTGCATGCGGCGCCAGTGTGCAGGGTAATGGGATCGAATGTTGTGCGATCTGCGGCGAGTACCAGTGCTACAAATTTGGGTTGTTTTTTTTCCAAGTGCAGACTCAAAGTGTTTTTCCAAATATACGGTAACGTTTATAGACCTTGCTGCCAAGATGATCGAGGATTCTACGCATCGGTTTATTATCTTCCAGAATCCATGATAATTCCACGCCTTCAATACCGTTATCCAGCCCTATTTGCCTCGGCGTATGGATCACCAGGAATGCCAGCGCCATTCCCAAGGATGTACTGTGAAATCGCTTCCGGACACCCATTAATGGTACACGTGCCGTGCGTATTTCATGCTTCTTCAGCCGACGAATCAGTTTATACCAGCCGAAGGGAAACAGGCTACCGTTCAATTCAGCAAAAACTTCATTCAGGTTGGGCAATATAGCCATGAAAGCAGCGGGATAACCATCAACTTCCGCAATCTGGATATATTCGTCAGCAACGAAAAATTTCAGACTGTTACCGAGTTCGGCAAATTCCTCCTGAGTGAACGGCACAAACCCCCAGTTTTCCGACCAGGCATCATTAAAAATATCTCGCAGAATCTCCATTTCCGCAGCAAACTGTTTCCGCCTTATCGTTCTGACACGAATCCGGCCGGCATAGCGTTTGTTCAACTGCTGCATGGTACAGGGCAGTTCAAAATCGGCTCTTATCCAGTAAGCCAGCATATCTTTAGCCGGGGAATAACCCTGCTCCGCCAGTAACTGCGGATACCAGCGCGCGGAATGCGGCATCATGATCGCTGGCGGGGTATCAAAGCCGTCGACCAGAATGCCGCATTCCTGATTAATTGATAAATTAAACGGGCCGGTAATCTGACGTGCATGCCTGACCGCGAGCCATGATTCCGCATGCAGAATCAGCGCATTAAAGACTTCGCTATCATTAATGCACTCCAGCAAACCGAAATGGCCGGTTTCAGCGCCATAACGTTCCCGGTGCAGCTCATCAATCTGCGCGCTGATTCTTCCCACTGGTTCACCGTTCTGATAGGCGACCCAGGCTTGCCATTCCGCATGCTGCAGGAACGGGTTGTGTTTGGAAAAGTGAAAACGGCGTTCAAGACGTAGCGGCGGAACCCACAGTGGATCGTCAGCGTAGATATACCAAGGTACCTCGATAAAATCACTCATATCCCGGAATGACATCACCGGCCGCACCGTTAAGGCAACAGGGCGGGATTGTTTCTTGCTACGACTCATGGCTTGTTTTATACATTAAAGAAAATCGTTATACAGCGGAATAGTATGAAGAATTGTTTCCGGAAGCAACGGTTTTCATAAAAAAACTTATGCCTGAACACTCATTTCCAGAGGGTTCAGGCATCTCAATCACATACAAGCTTGTTCTTACAGAAGATAAATCGATCGCTTTACCTTACGCACATCCCCGCGGTGTCATGTCAATTTTGCGGGCTCCGTTTCGACCGGCGTTGCTCCTGCATGGCCTGGAGCGGATATGGATGCGGATGTAGATACGGATGCGGCCTCACCTGCATCAGGTCTGTCGCTGTGCTCAGATACCGGCTTCGCGCCCTCATAATCACCTTCCTCAGTCTCTTTTGCCGACTTAACGTCAAACCAGCGATAAAGTGTGGGTAAAACAACCAGTGTCAGCAATGTTGAAGTAATCAGCCCGCCGATAACGACAATTGCCAGAGGACGCTGAACTTCGGAGCCCGGGCCGGTCGCGAACAGAAATGGCACCAGTGCGAGCATCGCCACTGTCGCAGTCATGAGCACCGGCCTGAAACGCTGCTCGCAGCCGCGAATAACTGATGTGGGAACATCCACACCCAATTCACGCTGGCCGCGTACATAGGAAATCAGCACGACACCGTTCAGTACTGCGATCCCCCATAACGCAATAAAGCCTACCGAAGCCGGGACAGACAGGTATTCTCCGGTAATGAAAAGCCCCATAACGCCGCCGATTGAGGCAAACGGCAACACCATGATGATCAGCGCCGCCAGTTTGAGCGAATTAAACAGCATGAACAGCAGAAAATAGATCGCCGCAATGGTGATCGGCACGATCACGGAAAGTGTTGCCATCGCACGTTCCATGTTTTCAAACTGCCCACCCCATTCAAAATAATAACCAGGTGGTAATTGAATTTCCCTGGCCACAAGCTGCTGTAGTTCCTCAACAAATCCACCCAGATCGCGATTATGTACATTAGCACCAACAACGACGCGCCGCTTGGCAAATTCCCTGGAAATCTGCGCTGGCCCGTCAACAACCTGTACTGTGGCGACTGAATGCAGCGGAATCAGCGCACCGCCCTGAATGGGATTACTACCCGATGGCGCTTTTGTCGGCGTGCGCAATAAAAGATCATGGATAGCCTCGACATTATCGCGATAATCCACAGGCAGACGAAGCACCAGTGAAAAACGGCGTTCACCTTCAAAAACATTGGTAATATCCTTACCGCCCACCGCCGTGCTGATCAGTTCGTTAACATCGGCGACATTCAAGCCATGGCGTGCAATCGCCTCACGATCGATATCTACTACCAGCGACTGCTGTCCAGACAAACGTTCGATACGAATATCGCGCGCACCTTTGACCGACTTGATGATGCGCGCTAATTTTTCGGACAGAACACGCAACTCTTCCAGATCATCGCCAAAAATCTTGACGGCAACCTCAGAGCGGACGCCGGTTACCATTTCATCAACACGTTGCGCGATAGGCTGTGAAATAACGATGCTGACGCCGGGCAATACCGATAATGCATTGCGAATATCTGCGTCCACTTCTTCCTGTGTCCGGCCGGAATCGGGATCCAGCGTGATAATCGGATCCGACTCATTTGGCCCGGCCGGATCGGCAGGCGATTCGCCGCGCCCCAGTTTGGAGACAACACCTTGCACGCCCGGAACGGCTGCAATCAGTTTCATCGCTTCTGTTTCGACTTTAACCGAATTTTCCAGCGAAATCGAAGGCGCGCGGATGATAACCGGTGTCAAAGCACCTTCTTTCATTGTTGGAATAAATGACGTACCGAGAAACGGAAACAATATAAATGACGTACTCAGCAGTCCCACAGCAACCATAATCGTGGTTTTTTCGTTTGCCAGCGCTTTGTCCAGGAGCTTGCGGTATTTCGCCTTGAGATACGCGATAACCGGCGTATCATGATCGGCGCCGCCCTTCAAACCATAAGCACACAACACCGGCGACAATGTCAACGATACGATGAGCGATACGGCCAGTGCGATCGCGATCGTGTAAGCCAGTGGACTGAATGTTTTGCCTTCCATGCCTTCAAGCGCCATCAGCGGCAGAAAAACTAGGATAATAATCGAAATGCCGAAAATCAGCGGCGTACCGATTTCTACCACGGCATCAGCTATTACCCGCAGCTTCTCTTTTAAGGTATTACCCGCATGGCCCAGCCGATGGTATACATTTTCAACGACCACGACAGTAGAATCGACCATGAGACCGATGGCTATCGCCAATCCTCCCAAAGACATCAGATTGGCTGAAATACCCTGATGATTCATCACTATAAAGGTAATCAATGGCGCGATGATCAAGGTCGCCACAACAATCAGACTGGAACGCACATCCCCGAGAAAAATGAACAACACGACAATTACAAGGATAATACCCTCAATTAACACTTTGGTAACTGTCCACAATGCGGCGTCGACAAGATCGGTGCGGTCATAAAAAGAAACAATCTGCAACCCGCCAGGCAAGAGGTTACGTTCATTAATGTCGGCAACTCTTTCCTTGATCCGGGTCACAATTTCCTTGGCATTTCCACCACGCAGCATCATCACGATGCCACCCGCAGATTCGGTATACCCGCCTTTGATCATTGCACCCTGGCGCACCTGCGCGCCGAATTTCACCTCGGCGACATCGCGCACAAAAACGGGTACGCCATCAATTTCCTTAAGGACGATATTTTCAATGTCTTTCAGTGTTGTGATCAATCCCTGAGTACGGATAAGATACTGCTCCGCATGGAGCGCAAGAATATTACCGCTGGCGTTGGCATTATTCAGTGCCAGCGCATGATCGACCTGAGATAGTGTCAGATCATAATGCCGTAGTCTTTCCGGATTGATCAAAACATGATACTGCTTTTGATACCCCCCCAGCGAATTGATCTCGGCGATCCCCGGTATCGAACGCAGCATAGGTCGCACAACCCAATCCTGTATGGTACGTCGTTCGGTCAATTCTTCCACGGAAAGCTCGCGCTCGCCATCGTCAGGATGATCCAGCGTGTATTGATAAACCTCCCCCAATCCCGTCGATACTGGCCCAAGTTCCGGAGCAACACCAACCGGGAGTCGTTCTCTGACACCGATAAGCCGTTCCATAACCAACTGGCGGGCAAAAAATACATCCGTTTCATCGGTGAATACCAGCGTAATCAGTGATAATCCACTTTTGTTCAAAGAACGCATTTCAACCAGACCGGGCAAGCCGGTCATGGCAATTTCAACAGGCACAGTGATCAGGCGTTCAATTTCTTCCGGACTGCGACCCAGCGATAAAGTTGCAACCTGAACCTGAATGTTGGTGACATCCGGGAATGCATCTACGGCAAGCTTTGAAGCCGCTCTTAAACCGAAACCGATCAAAACCAGCGAAATCACCACGACCAGCAATCGCTGCCGCAACATTACGTTGATGAATGAATAAAGCATCGCGATTAGTCCAGTTCAGAGAGCTTGCGCTCGTTGTCGAGATCGTAAGCACCGTTCACCACAATACGCTGACCGACAGAAAGCCCCCGGATTATCGGACGTACATTACTGATTTCCGGCGCCAACTCTACCGGTATCCTTAAAAAACGATTGTTCCCTTCAGCAAGATAAACATAATCCCGATTGGCTTCACGAACAACGGCTTCTTCCGGAAGAACAAGCAGTTCACGCGGGCTCTCGATGATACGCATGCTTGCCAGCATGGAAGGCTTAAGCTTACGCTCAGGATTTTCAACTACCGTCCTGACCATGACCGTACGCGTTACCGGATTGACCGTATCTGCTACGAATACAATCAGGCCATCAAGAATAATATCTTCCAAAGCAGGGACCTGGATTTCCACATGCTGCCCCACCATCACGTTCCGTGCAATCTGTTCGGGCACATCGCCCACGGCCCAGACTGTCGACAAATCAGCCACTTTAAATAATGGATCAGACGGCTGAACAACCTGGCCGGCAACCACATTACGCTCAATCACCGTTCCGTTTTTTGACACGGCAATCGGAACAGAAGGGAGAATATTTCCACGCCTTATCAGTTCTCTGAGTGCAGTGTCATTGACACCTAACAGCCGCAGCTGATCTTTAGCTGCACTCAGTTCGGCACGCGAAACCTGAAGTTCTGTCTCGCGGCGTTGCAGTTCCGCTGCCGGGATAACATCCGATTCGAATAAAAGTCTGGCACGATTGACTGCGCGCTCATTAAGCAGCATCACTGAATAATCACGCAAGTAGTCAAGCTGTGCGCGATTTAATTCAGGGCTGGCAATGCGCGCCAGTGCAGTACCCGCACTCACGTTATCGCCCAGATTCGCGAACACTTCAACGATACGGCCGGTAACATTCGCACCGACACGAATCAGCTTCTGTTCATCGACTCTGATCTGGCTGGGTACATGAATTTTGTCGGCTAGTTTGACCAATTTCAGCTGATCGATTGTGATGCGCTGCATCATGCCTTCATTGAGCGTGATCCTGTTAGTGTCAACAGGTTCTCCGGTTTCAGTTGTTTTAGGCTGATCCGTTACGCTATCGTCATTACTGCATGCCGCAACCAAAAAAACAGCGATCAGAACGAAAACGTGCGTGCGAAATGGAAATTTCATTCGATGATATACTCCTTGGGATAATGGGCGCGCAGGCGATCTATTTCAGCCGCTGCTGACTGGAGTTCAAAACGTGCTTGCAGTAATTCAGCCAGTACGCCGCGCAGCACACGCTGCGTATCCAGCACTTCAATAAAGCCACGCTCTCCGAGACGATAAGCTGTTTGTGCGATGTCGAGCGCGAGTTGCGCCTGCTTGACAATTCCGCCTTCAAACATTTCAATTCTGCGGCGAGCAATTTCTTTAGCCTGCCATGCCAATTCAAGTAGCTGAACAATTTCAAAACGGCGGTATTCCAATGTTTCACGAATACGGGCCGAATCATAAACTGCGGTGTCGATTTCACCACGGCGTCTGTAAAATATCGGAATTTCCAGATTCAAGCCCGCCACATTCGTGGAAAACTGGGCATCGGTATAATTCTCATACAGAATATTCACACGCGGCAGAACAGAAGCTTTTTCCTGATCAATACGCTGGCTGGCGCTGTTTTGTTCTGCCTCCAGTCTCAGAATGTCCGGATTCTGGCGCTCTATTTCCTCGCGCAATGTTTCCAGTGGCGGAAACTTAACCGGATCGCTGAGCGAAGCATTAATTTCAAATCCGTTTTGCAAAGCACCCGCAGCCAGTTGAATCAACGCAACACGAGCGCGTTCGGCATGTAGCCGTGCTGCTTCCATACGGTTTTCCGCGCCCAGTACTTCGGCATCCGCTCTGATCAACTCAAAACGCGCCGTTTCGCCGACTTCCACGCTTACTTTAATGCGACGCTGAATTTCCTTCATCAGATCGAAAATACTTGCTTCCATTTGCGCCTGCTCCTGACGCAGGATCAATTCATAAGCGCGCACACGCAATTGCGCGGCAAGATCTGCCCGAACCTGATCCAGGTTGGCTTGCCTCGCACCGACAATCGCCTCTGCCGAACCGATACGGGCCGACCGGAAATAAGGATTCTCAATGGGTTGAAGGACATTTATTTCGCGATAATCGTTTGCCGGACCCGTTATAGACGCAGGCACTCGCCTGCTTTGCGGTCCTACCTTTACTGTGACATTCGGATTGGGATAGGCTCTGGCCACCACCACGCCAGCTTCGGCCATGTCAATCTGCGAACGGGCCGCCTGCACCAGCCCATTGGCTTGCAAGCCAATTTGCTGCAATTCCTTGATGGTCAGTCTGGAAGTTCCCTGGGCTGAAAGTAGCGATGAATAAAGAAAAATAAACAGACTAAAAAGAATGTACCGTAGGTTAAAGGTCCGCATCATCACATAAGGATTTTTAGAATTTTCGAAAATGGAATTTGATGAAAATACCGATTCAGAAGTATTTCAGTGCGACATAATATAGGAATATCCGTTTTGATCAATGTTAAATAAGTAGTTATTTTATCTTCTATTAAAAACCAGAAATCCGGAAATTACTTTACATATCCTGCTTAAAGCGTAAAGCGGCAATTGTAACGAAAGGAACCTGAATGATACCTGAATGTCGAATACATTCTTTACAAATAAGAATTTTACGACCCTTGCTGACTGTATGCCTGTTGTAAATACCTGACAATTTGCTGTCTGAATTTATAAGGCGATTGATTGACCTGCGGCTACTTCTCGATGTGAATTTACCGGCAAACAAAAAGACGATATCCGCCAGGAAGGACAGATTCTTCGCGAATGACGGATTAAAAGGCTGATAAGAATTACCGTGCTGTGCGTGAACACGTCATCGCAGGGTCACCCGGTCTTAGAACAGATAGTCTTTTGCCAGAGACACCGATAAATTTTCACTATTTAATCGTTCAATCTGTTCGATCAGAAAATCAACATTTTCCCAACCGGATTCTTCTGATGAGGGTATCCAGCGCGCGCGTAGATAACCGGATCGATCAATTAAAAACTCCATATGATCCGGAATTGATCCACGGCCCAGCAAATCGGGATGCCTGATGGTACGCCGCGAAAGCGCATAGCTATCTGCTATTTCCTGCGCATTCTCGGTAACCATCGGATAAGGCAAATTCTGGACTATCGCTTCAAAAGCATCCGACTCTAATTCATGCGCCGGAACGATCAAGACTTTTACATCCTGGGCGCCTAATTTTGTGTAAACCGCCTTAAGCTGTTCTATGCGCGCCTGAGATTGCGGCCATGACATAACAACTAACAAAACAGGTTTATTATTACGAAAATCCTGTAAAGCCCCCATCGATCCGTCGTGCGCGCTATATGAAAATACCGGGGGCTGAACACTCGCTCTATTGGGAATTATTTCGGGAGATAAAATCCTGGCCTGATAACCGCGAGACAGCGCAAAGACATAATTAACTAAATCCCAGCGATCTTCCTCGGTCAATTTGTCCTGGTAACCTGGCATATCTGTTTCCTTCATGCCATACGTAATCCAGTGATAAAAATCACCAGGCGTATGCTCAACCGTATGCGGTTCAGTCAGCATATCGGGCAGAACAGTCGACAATGTACGCGCCTTGATGCCATCTCCTTTTCCTTGATGGCCATGACACTCAACACAGTGCTCGGCATAGCTTTTAGCGCCATACGCGATTGAAATTGCATCAAAAGGAACCGGTGATTTGCGATACGTTTCGGGATAAGCCTCTATCGACAATGGCGGCAATGCTATTACCAGGCCCAGAAAAAATACGACAGAGGGAATAATAATCAGACGCTTCAGATGCCATTCTGCAGATCGACCGAACTGCATGATGCCAAAAGCAACTACAACCAGCGCCAATCCACTCCAGACCATAATCGGAACATTCTTCGTGTTCCATGTCGCAAGAATGGAGAAGCGAAAATTGAACGGCCAGTTTTCAATCAGCGCATGCTTTGCGGGTGTTGCATTATTGGCCAGAATGGTCGCAATTAACACGAGAATCACTGCCCACAGAAATTCTATTCGTACCCATTTGCGCATTCCGCTCGCGCTGCTTCTCGTTTCTTCACTGCTTTTACTTTGAGTAAAACGTGGCAGCCAATAGGAACGCACGCTGGCTGCAATAATCAGAATGAGTCCCAGCAACGTGAGTTTCGCCACCAGCAGCCAGCCATACGGCGTCGCCACCAGCGCCGCATAATTACCATCAAATATGAGGTCTCCAACCCATATTCCGGTTGCTATAATCAGCAACATAACAGGCAGTGCAAGCGTTGAGAATCGCTCTAAAATATGGGTATCTAAAATATTAACGCGCTTGCTTTTCTCTTGTGTGACATATTCATATTTTAACAACAGTAAAGCAGGCAATCCGCCTAACCATACACCGCCAAAAATAACGTGCAGCGCGTAAGGCAATACATTTACAACGGTCATGCCTTCGGCTGCAACATGACTGACCAGCGCGTCAACAATAAGAGGGAACGTGGCAACGATTGCTGCCAGCATATACCGCCAGGACATTCTTGCACCTTTTCGGATCAACATGACCACAACCCACAGCAGTATCGCTAGGATGAATTGCGCCGCCCAGAATGAGCCAGCTCGCGTGTTTGTTACGAAATTGCTCAGTACCTCAACTTCCAGCAGTTTATTGGTATCGCCGGTTACATGTGCGATGGTTGCCGCTATCGAAACAATCAGTCCAATCAGAATGCTGATTGCCAGCTTAGGGAACAGCCTTTCTAACTTATCAACCCAAAGCGCGGTGTAAGCAAGTTTATTGACGCCTGCTAAAGCTAAAAAAACGCAACTACCCAGAATAATTAGATTCGCTGTCAGCTGAAACCAGCGAGCAGCCGCACCTAAGATTTCTATCATTTCACTGAGAACTATCTTTTATTCTAAAACTGTAATTCGAGTCAACGACGTGACCATCAATGGATAAAACCCTGAATTGGACCTTGTATGCTCCCGCACTCAGCTCAGGCAGTGCAAGCGTGATTGATTTCGGATCGTCAGCAACTTTTTCAGGTGTTGCCTGTGAGACCACTTTATCATTCATATCAGCGACGGTAACTGTCGCATACGCAGTTTCGATTTCCTCATTAAACCAAAGCTGAATTTTCGCAGGCGATTCCGAAAGTGTTGCTCTGCGCGGCGGATCTGATTTAATTAAAGATGCATGTGCGTGAACGTCATAAGCCTGCGTTGTCAGCCCCATAACCAACAGACAAGCTATAAATCCTTTGATACCGGAAAATATCTTTCCGGAATTCATAATAAATTGTAATGTGTTATTCATTTTTTGCATATCTTATAAAAACGAAAATGTGTTTGTATGAGCGGCTTATGGCTTATCAAGTTCCGCAATTTATTACTATAGTATGATTCATAGCCTTGTGCTGAATATTTTTCAGTCGCTCATGTCACTATGGATTAACTACCCTTTCCATTTTTCCGAGCCGCCATCCAGTTTTTAAAACGTCTGGATGTCAATACCTTATAACCGATCAGCATTGTCAGCAGCAATCCAACCGCCGGCCCGATCGTCG
>CAYXFV010000066.1:0-14867 GCA_964464365.1 uncultured Nitrosomonas sp.
ATCCAATGAGTATGCCATCCTCACATTATAATCAGAATTATCTGGTTATGCTATAGGCGACCATCGCTGTCAAAACGAGCATCCTTTTCAAATCGACTACAGGCTTCAAACACAATGCCTGCGTATCACCTCACCTGCCGCGCCAATAACCAGCGCCAGCGAGATAGCGCCCGGATCCGGTGTACCGAGGCTTTTTTCCGCATGCGGGCGTGCGCGGCCGATTCTGGGCAGCAGATCCCGGGTCTTTTGCGCGGCCTGATCCGCAATATCAGCAGCGTCTTTCCAGGCAGCAGCCAGCGGAATGCCATGCGCAGCCGCCTGATCCAGCGCGGCCGAAAAAGGCTGCAACACATCGACCAGTGTCTTGTCACCGGGTTGCGCATTGCCGCGCCGCATGACTTCGCGCAGTGCTGCGGCTATACCCGCCGCAACGGTTGCGGTGTCGGGCATGACTGCGTCGCCCAGCGCGTGCCCAAGGTTGCGCAGCATAACACCCCACAGCGCACCGGAAGTGCCGCCCGCGCGATCAGACCAGGCATCACCAGCCGCAGCCAGCAATGTCCCCGCACCCGCCTGCGCGGCATGGGCTTTTCTTGCGGCCTCGACAGCCGCGGCCAGTCCGCGCTGCATGCCGATGCCATGATCGCCATCGCCCGCAACGGCATCCAGGCGTCCGAGTGTTTCCCGCTGCGCGTCAATGACATGTGCAGCCGATTCCAATGCTTCCAGAACAACTGCCGCAACCTTTTGCGAATCACGGGAACCGGTTGCCACGTGCCGCTGCGCATCCGCAGACTGCGGGATAGCGATATGATCACGATCATCCGAAGGCCGTGATACGCTGCCCCTCTTGAAGGCCGGTGTATCCGCTGCGGCCAGCCAGTACTGTTCGAGTTCATCGTTCAGCCAGAACAGTGTCAGCGAAACACCGGCCATATCGAAGCTGGTGATGACACGATCGACAACCGGTTCGACGATCACCAGCCCGCGTTCGCACAACAGCTGATCAATTTTGTGATAGACGACAAATAATTCTTCCTGCGCCACACTGCCCAGACTGTTCAGTATCACACCGACACGCGGGTCATCCGGATGACCGGCAACCGGCGGAATATCCTGCAACAGCTTGTCGACGAGCATTTCCGCCAGTCCATCGGCATGCAGTGCATTCATCTGGCGCAGGCCAGGCTCGCCATGGATGCCCATGCCAACCGCCATCGTTCCATGCACCACGTCAAACAGCGGTTGCCGGGCACCCGGCAGCGTGCAGCCTGAAAAGGCGACGCCCAGTGTACGGACGCGCGCATTGGCTTCGACTGCAATGCGGCAGACTTCATCCAGTGATTTTCCGGCATCGGCGGCTGCCGCTGTGACTTTGAATACCGGCAGCGTACCGGCGATGCCACGGCGCAGATGAGATTCCGCTGGCGGTGCGGCAGCGATATCATCGGTCACCACGACGGCGCACACATCGATACCCTGTTTCTGCAAACGTTCCTGCGCCTGGTTGAAATTGAGCACATCACCGGCATAGTTGCCATAACAAAACATAATACCGCCGCCTGCGTCCGCAGCCAGCGCGACATTACAGATTTGCTGCGCCGAAGGCGAAGCAAAAACATTGCCCATGGCTGCACCGTGTGCCAATCCCTGCCCTACCAATCCACCGAATGCCGGGTAATGCCCGGAACCGCCGCCAATGACGACGATCACCTGCCCGGCCTTTGTTTTGTGCCGCCGGATCACGCCGCCATCCACCGGAAGAATATGACTCCGGTACGCCGCCGCGAACCCCTGGATCATTTCATCCACAAACATTTCAGGCTGATTAAAAAGATAGGTCATCGTGTTTATTTATTCCATGATTACAGTATAGTATGCCGGGTAATAGATTCGCCGGAATGGCAGTATATCGCATGATTATGCCGCTCCGGAAGCACACAAAAAACCGCAGAAACAGCGTGACCTATATATACGCGCAAGCAATTCGGATTCATATTAGAATTACGGGTTTTGGCTGCTCAGCGGCTGATCGGATGCATCGCAGTCGATTAATTTCCGTCGCCATTCGATCCACGACACAAGACCATATTGTCATATTATTCCTATTGCGACCAAACCCAGCATATAACGCAGTACATCGAATACCGAATCCCGCGTTATCCGGAAAAACAAAGACAAAAACAAAACCATCACACTTTTTAATGTTCTTTTAACTTCGAATCAAATTTATGCATCCCATGTTAAACATCGCGGTTAAAGCCGCGCGCCGGGCCGGTGACATCATTGTGCAGGCTTCCCGAAATCTGGATTTACTCAATATTACAAAAAAATCACACAGCGATTTTGTCAGTGAAGTTGATCGCGCAGCGGAAGACGTCATTATCAGAATCCTGCGTGAATCCTATCCGGATCATGCGATTCTGGCGGAAGAAAGCGGCGCAAGCGGTGATGCCCAGAATGCCGAATATCAATGGATTATCGACCCGCTCGACGGCACTACGAATTTTCTACATGGCTTTCCGCAATACTCGGTTTCGATCGCGCTGAGACACAAAGGCATTTTGAGCAAAGCCGTTGTTTACAATCCGACTAACAACGAATTGTTCACCGCCAGCAGAGGTGGTGGCGCGTATCTCAACAATCAGCGTCTGCGCGTGAGTAAACGTATTCGTCTTGAAGACTGCCTGATCGGCACCGGCATCCCGTTCAGGGATTTCACGCATATGGATGCTTATTTGAATATCTTCAGGGATGTCATTCCCCGCGTTGCCGGTATCCGCCGCCCCGGATCCGCAGCGCTCGATTTATCCTACGTCGCTGCGGGACGCTATGATGGTTTCTGGGAAATCGGCCTGGCGCCCTGGGACATGGCTGCCGGTGCTCTGATGATCCAGGAAGCCGGCGGACTGGTCGGCGATCTGGAAGGCGACGATACCTATCTCGAAAGCGGCCAGATTCTGGCGGGAAACCCCAAGATTTTCTCCCAGTTGCTGCAAGTTATTGCGCCGCACTTGACCGAAGTACTGAAAGCTAATCACCGTGCAGCCAAGAAAAAATAGCCAACCGGCAAAGGGCAATGAACTGGAGCAGCAAGATATATCATTAAATTTCTGACTTTTTCAAAACCGGCACATTTAGTGGTAAAAATAGTGGCATATTTACTCATCTAAAATAAACTAACGTTATATTATAAATAGATTATTAGTGGCAAAAATAGTGGCATATTTATAGGCAATTTTATGACGGAAAACACCGGATTAATGGAACCGCCTTTGCCACCTGAGGGTACAGGCAGGTTGGATGATCTTGTGGTTGATCTCGTCTCCAAGGCAAGCAGTTTTGCAGGAATGCTCAATCCTGTCGTTGGCCGATCTGTAGGGAATTTTGTTCGATCTATGAATTGCTACTACTCGAATTTGATTGAGGGGCATGATAGACACCCAGAGAAATTGATAGCGCGCTTGCGGAAGACTATTCAAATGAACCGAAAAAGCATGCGCTTCAAAAAGAGGCTGTTGCCCATATTGCCGTTCAAAAAATGATTGATGATGGTCTCGCGCCGGATTGCTATCCAATTTCCTCAGAATATGGGCAGTAGATACATCAGGAATTTTGTGACCGCTTGCCGGAAGAATTACTGTGGGTCGAAAACCCCGATACAGGGGAAAAAATAAAAATCATTCCCGGCAAACATCGGAGCGGGACAGTTATGGTTGGAAGGCACATACCCCCCCTGCCTGAAAACCTGGACAGGTTCCTGGAACGCTTCGATGAAGCGTATGACGCACGCAAGCTTTCCAAGCTTCAACGTATTATTTCTATTGCGGCTTCACACCATCGTTATGCGTGGATACACCCTTTTTATGATGGAAACGGGCGGGTTGTACGCCTGATGTCCTACGCCGCCCTTAAAAAATTTGATGTTGGCAACGAATTATGGTCAGTGGCAAGAGGGCTTGCCCGCCGAAAGGATGAATACAAAGCCTTATTGCAGGCGGCGGATGAGCCGCGCCGTGGCGATCTGGACGGGCGCGGCACTTTATCTCAAGCCGCATTGGTAGATTTTTGCGAATTTTTCCTGAGTATCTGTATCGATCAAGTGGAATACATGAGCAGCCTGTTAGACTTTAAAACATTATCCCAACGCATGAGGATTCATGTCGAGGAAATGATCGCCATGAAAGAACTGCCGAAGGGAAGTTATACGCTCTTGCGGGAAGCGCTTTTGATTGGTGAGTTTGAGCGCGGCAAGGTTGAGGGAATTACGGGTCTGAAAGACCGTGCAGCCAGAGCGGTTCTATACGCGCTGACCCAAAAAGGCTTGTTGATTTCGGATACTCCGAGAGGGTCGGTGCGGTTAGGGTTCCCTATTGATGTTGTAGAAAGGTGGTTTCCGTTGCTGTATCCGAATACGAAGTAAGGGTGAAGTTTTTAGTGCGGGCCAGACTCGAAAACAGACCACAAAACATAACCCCCCTTCTGGCTGCGTCTGACACTGGAAGAACGGGCTACACTTGAGCGTGAAGCCACCGGACCGCCCTGGATGGATACATCCACCAGCAAGTTTTTGACGAAAACCGTGCCAAGCGGACTCATTCTGGGTTTTCAGGGTCGATTATTGCCTCCGCTTCGGCGGATAGCGCATGCCCGGCGTCCGCTTCTACCAGCGCACCGAGCTCCTGCAAAGGCGGAAGCGCTTCGAGCGACTGTAACCCCAGATCATCCAGAAACTGCTGTGTTGTTGCGAGCAGCGCCGGTTTTCCGGGTACATTGCGATACCCGACCTGATCGACCCAACCACGTGACGTCAGTGTTTTCAGCACCGATGACGATACGCTGATGCCGCGTATTTCTTCAATGTCACCGCGCGTGACCGGTTGATGGTAAGCAATGATCGCGAGTGTTTCCAGCACCGCGCGGGAATAACGCGGCGCTTTTGGGGGATCGAGGCGGTTAAGAAAAGGCTGTATTTCCTGCCTGACCTGGAAACGCCAGCCGCTCGCCACCTGAACAAGTACTATGCCGCTGTCAAGCCAGTCCCTGGCGATTTCATCGATCACGCCGGAAATCTGCCTGGCACTCAACGCATTGTCGAACAATTTGCGCAGCGCCGCTACGGGTAACGGTTCCTGCGCTGTCAACAACGCGGCCTCCAGTACACGCTTAACCTGTGCCTGCTCATAGTGCAGCGGGGATTCCGGCGGTGTTTTGGTTTCCGTATCCACCGTATCGGCCGCGGCAACGATTGGCGCGCGTGGATCAGGCTGCGGCATCGACGGATCGGACATAAATGGTTCCCAGTAATTCCGGTTGCAGGATTTCGATCAATGTTTCCTTGGCGAGTTCGAGTATGGCCAGAAACGTGACAATCACTTCCGCAGTCGTTGCCGCCGGATTGAACAAATCGTAAAAGGCAGTCTGTCCGCGATGCTGCAACGCCCGCAGCACCCGGCTCATATAGGCCCGCACGGACAACGCCTCACGGCTGATCTGATGATTGCGGTTGATTTTGGCTCTGGCCAGCAGCATCAGCCAGACCTGGCGCAGGTCGTCAACCGTAACGTCCGGTAAATACTCAGGCAGCCGCGCATCCATCCATACCCTGGCAACCATGAAATCACGATCAACCTGCGGCAATTCGTTGAGCCGTACAGCGGCCAGTTTGATCTGTTCGTATTTTAGCAGCCGCTGCACCAGTTCGGCTCTGGGGTCTTTTTCTTCATCGGTTTCACTGACGGGTGCGGGCAGTAGCATGCGCGACTTGATTTCGATCAGTAAGGCTGTCATGAGCAGATACTCAGCCGCCAGTTCAAACTGTTCCACACGCATTACTGTCACGTAGGCCATGTATTGCTGCGTTAACTGCGCCATGGGTATATCAAGAATATCGATATTGTGTTTGCGTATCAGATAAAGCAGCAAATCCAGCGGCCCCTGAAACGTATCCAGAAACACTTCCAGCGCATCGGGCGGAATATACAGATCCTGCGGGATTTCCATCAATGGTTCGCCGCAGATTCTTGCGAAGGGTTTTTTTTCCAGCGTATCGGCTGTCACTGTCACAACGGGTGTTCTATCCTTTTGCCGTCAAATCCTGCTCAACTCAATCGAACAAAAATGATGAATAAGTGCATCACGAATAATCAAGCCCCATCGCCGCGCGGATATCGCGCATGGTTTCTTCCGCCAGCTGATTGGCTTTCTCGCAACCGTCTTCAATGATATTGCGCACCAGAGCGGGATCTTCTTCGTACATGCGGGCACGATCATGCATCGGTTCCTGTTCGGCGATTACTTTATCGATGACCGGCGATTTGCAGTCAAGGCAGCCGATAGATGCACTGCGGCAGCCTTGCTGCACCCAGTCACGCGTTGCGTCGTCGGAATAAACCAGATGAAACTGCCAGACCGGGCAAACTTCGGGATTACCGGGATCGGTACGCCGCACGCGCGCAGGATCGGTCGGCATGGTGCGGATTTTTTTACTCACACTGTCCACGTCCTCACGCAGACTGATGGTGTTGTTATACGATTTCGACATTTTCTGGCCGTCCAAGCCCGGCATGCGCGATGCTTTGGTCAGCAGCGTTTCCGGTTCGCACAGGATCATTTTGCCGCCGCCTTCAAGATAACCGTATAACCGTTCCTGATCGCCCATGCTCAGATTCTGTTGTTCCTCCAGCAGGGATTTGGCTTCCGCCAATGCATGTTCATCGCCCTGCTCCTGATAGCGGTTGCGCAGCTCAATGTACAGCCTGGATTTCTTTGAGCCAAGTTTTTTTATCGCAGCCTGTGCCTTTTCTTCGAACCCGGCTTCCCGACCATAGATATGATTGAAGCGGCGGCAGATTTCACGCGTGAATTCGATATGCGGCGCCTGGTCTTCGCCGACAGGCACGCGGTTCGCGCGGTAGATCAGAATATCCGCGCTCTGCAGCAATGGATAGCCCAGAAAACCGTAGGTACTGAGATCTTTTTCACTGAGTTTTTCCTGCTGATCCTTATACGTCGGCACACGTTCCAGCCAGCCCAGCGGCGTCATCATGGACAGCAGCAGATAGAGTTCGGCATGCGCGGGAACTTTGGACTGGATAAACAAAACGGCTTTTGCCGGGTCCACACCTGCGGCAAGCCAGTCGATTACCATGTCCCATGTATTTTTCTCAATAATCTCGGGCGCATCGTAATGCGTCGTCAAAGCATGCCAGTCCGCCACAAAGAACAGACATTCAAACTGCTGTTGCAGTTCTACCCAATTTTTCAATACCCCATGATAATGCCCCAAATGCAGATTCCCCGTAGGGCGCATACCTGACAAGACACGATCAGCAAACATGTTTTCAATCCCAGAAGTTAATCGTTATAAGTGAATTTCCGGCTATTCCCGTAAATGCACGGGAATAGCCGGATAGATACCAATCAAAACTCAAATCCGGCAGACCGCCTAGACATATAAACCAAAAAAAGAAACCAGCATCAGTTTGATAAAATTAATCATCGGCCAGACAATCACGCCGAGCACGCCGCTGACCAGCAGCGCCAGCAGAATCACAAAACCATAGGGTTCGATTCTGGAAAACGGATAGGCAATCCGATGCGGTAACACACTCATAGCCATGCGACCACCATCCAGCGGCGGTAAAGGCAGCAGATTCAAGACCATCAGAATAACATTGATCTCGATCCCGGCGATCCCCATCAGAATCATGGGCCGGGTAAATTCGTTGATGGGCAGCACCATCATCAGCTTGATGAGCAGCGCCCAGAAAAGTGCCATCAGCAGATTCGCGCCAGGCCCTGCGGCAGCAACCCACAGCATGTCCTGCTTGGGATGGCGCAGATTTGAGAAATTTACCGGAACCGGTTTCGCCCAGCCAAACAGAAAACCGGCGCCCATCGTCAGTTTACTGACGATTAACAAAGCAACAGGCACCAGTATGGTGCCAACCGGATCGATATGCCTAGCCGGGTTGAGGCTGATACGCCCGGCATTGAACGCGGTAAAGTCGCCAAAATGTCTGGCGACGTAACCATGCGCCGCTTCATGCATCGTGATGGCCAGAATGACCGGCAGCGCATAAATCGCGATGCCCTGGATAATACTGTCAAAATCCATCTGTAAATCCGAAAGGCGCCAAGCTCCCTTTTCCGGTACGCACAAGTTCCGGCGCATCGCTGGTTAAATCGATCACTGTGGTCATTTCCAGTCCGCAGGAACCGGCATCCATGACCAGATCAACCTGATGCTCGAGCCGCTCGCGGATTTCTTCGGCGTCATTCATGGGTAATTCATCATCGGGCAAAACCAACGTCGAACTCAGCAGCGGTTCATTCAGCTCTTCCAGAAGCGCCAGCGCCACGGGATGATCCGGAATGCGCAAGCCTATCGTATAGCGCTTGGGATGCTGCAAACGGCGCGGCACTTCGCGGCTGGCCTGCAGAATAAACGTATAGCTGCCGGGCGTATTGGCCTTGAGCAAACGATACTGGGCATTATCCACCCGGGCATACAGCGAGATTTCGGCAAGATTCCGGCACACCAGCGTGAAATGATGTTTGTCGTCGACCTGACGGATGGCGCGTATCCGTGTCATCGCATTTTTGTCGCCGATCTGGCAACCCAGCGCGTAACAGGAATCGGTCGGATACACGATAACGCCGCCACTGTGAACAATATTAACGGCCTGCTTGATCAATCTGGAATGCGGATTGTCAGTATGAATCGTAAAAAACTGGGCCATCGGATTAGCGTCTTGGGTTGGCAATAAAATTAATGCGTGTTCAAGTTAAGAAGGCTGTGGGATCTTCCAGTCATGCCATACCGGAACACACCCCGTCGGCAGATCAGGCAATTGCCCGAGATCGTAAAAACTTTCACCGGGCCCGTGAAAATCCGAACCGCACGATGCCAGCAATCCCCTGGCCCGGGCATAACCGGCAAAAATATCGACCTGCTCCTGCGTATGGCTGGCACTCACCACTTCAATTCCCGCACCACCCAGCGTGCAGAATTCATCGAGCAAATCGTTCAGCACATTTTTACCCAGGTTATATCTGGCCGGATGCGCAATCACCGCCCTGCCGCCGCTGCCGGTAATCCAGTCCACCACGTTGCTGAGCTGAGCCCATTCATGATGCGTGTAGCCAGGCTTGCCTTTCACCAGATATTTCTTGAAAACCGCTTTCATATCCTTGGCGTAGCCCTTCTCGACCAGAAACCGGGCGAAATGCGTGCGACCGATCAAGCCGCGTTCACCCACATAAGAAAATGCGCCTTCGAAGCTGCCTCTGATGCCGATCTGTTCGAGCTCATCCGCAATAATACGGGCGCGTTGCGTGCGTCCGTCACGAATGCCTGTTAAACCATCGAACAACGGCTTATAATCAGGATCGATATTCAAACCCAGCACATGGATGGTCCGCCCCCGCCACGTGACGGAAATTTCCACGCCGTTTATAAATGTGATATTTTTCTCCGCAGCGACACGTTTTGCTTCCCCAAGTCCGGCGACATCATCGTGATCAGTCAACGCAAGTACCTTGACCCCACGCCAGTGCGCGCGTTCAACAAGCTGCGCGGGCATCAGGATCCCATCAGAAACAGTAGAATGGCAATGCAAATCAATATTGAGCATGGAGAATCCTGATTGCGCATCGCTTGAGAAGGACACGCATCATAACAAATTAACCGGATTTAGAAAAACTGACATTGGAAACCCATTATATCAAATGCTAAGACAAAGAACGCAAAAGGAATTTTTAAATGCAAAATAATTCAGGCCTCTGGCATCATCTTTCGGCAGCGCCGCACCGTAGTCTTTTTCTGGCGGGCGCGCTGCAGGGTATCTTTACTTTGGGGTGGTGGCTCTACGATCTCGCCGGACGCTATGCCGTTGCAGGCACGCTTACCGTGTGGAGTACGCCGCCGACATGGGCGCACGCCTTTTTGATGATTTATGGCTTTTTCCCCTTTTTCATCCTCGGCTTCTTGTTTACGACATACCCGAACTGGATGAATGGCGCAAAAATCCCAACGCGTACTTATATAGCTACCGTTCTTTTGATGACCGGCGGCATTGCGTTGTTTTATACCGGATTAATCTACGGTCAGAGTATCGTCATACTTGGCGTTCTTGCGCAGCTGGCCGGTTTTGGCGTTGCGTTTAACGCCTTGCTGCGCATACTCCTGGCAGCCCAGGGCCAGGACAGACGACATGCGATCGTCACCAGTATCGCGCTCTTCATGGGCTGCCTGGGTGTTGCGGCTTATCTACTCTGGCTGATTACCGACGCAAATATTCTGCTGAGCTTCTCACGGCACGCTGGCGTCTGGTTTTTCCTGATGCCGATTCTGCTGGCGGTTTCGCACCGCATGATCCCGTTTTTCTCCAGCCGCGTATTGGATAACTATGTCCTCGTAAGACCGTACTGGATACTCTGGATGATGCTCGCATGTGCTGCGACGCACGGCATTCTGCAATTGTCCAGCCAAATCCAGTACTTATGGGTAAGCGATTTTCTGCTGGCGGCATGCGCCCTTTATCTGTCGATTCGATGGGGGTTTCTACGCAGCTTCCAGATCAGCCTGCTGGCTGTGCTGCATATTTCGTTTGCCTGGCTCGGCGTTGCAATGCTACTCTATGGCCTGCAAAGCTATTTGCACATGCAGAATCCGGAAAGCACGCTGATTCTGGGTCTTGCGCCTCTGCACGCACTTGCCATCGGCTATTTTGCCAGCATGGTGCTCGGCATGGCGTCACGCGTTACCCTTGGGCATTCCGGTCATCCCCTGGCGCTGGATCGATTCACCTGGCAATTGTTTATCGGTTTTCAGGCCAGCACCGTCGTCAGAATCCTGCCTGAAATCATGCCTGTGTTTGGATCGTTCACGCCCGTGCTCTATCTGCTCGCGGGACTGATCTGGCTCGCCTGCTTCTTTTTATGGGCATCGCATTATGTGCCGATATACTGGCGCCCTCGAATCGACGGAAAACCAGGCTGATCAATCTGATGAAGACATCCGATGAAGACCGGTGATCTTGACAAGCAGGAAGGGCTTCGTTAGTCTCATTATACTGAGCGGCATCGTATAATGGCAGGATCAGACGGATTGGTCGGGCGGACTATTTCCTGACACCGTTTCATCAATAATGCAATGTTTAATGCAATACTCGCGCATAACGCCATGTGATTTATACTATGCCAGATGCGCACAGCGTCGCTGATTACAATAAAAATAAACGGAACAACTTTACTTTTTAAATTCGTCACATACACAAGGAGAGAGAACAATGGAACTCAAAGGATCCCAAACTGAAGGCAATCTGAAAGCCGCATTTGCCGGAGAATCGCAAGCCAACCGCCGCTACCTGTATTTTGCTGCAAAAGCGGATGTTGAAGGTCAGAACGATGTTGCTGCGGTTTTCCGTTCTACCGCCGAAGGCGAAACGGGTCACGCCCATGGTCACCTGGAATATCTGGAGTCCTGCGGTGATCCTGCCACCGGTCTGCATTTCGGTGCAACCCGCGACAACCTGAAAACCGCGATTGCCGGTGAAACGCATGAATACACCGACATGTATCCTGGCATGGCAAAAACCGCGCGCGATGAAGGTTTCGATGAAATCGCCGACTGGTTTGAAACACTGGCCAAAGCCGAACGTTCACACGCCAATCGTTTCCAGCGCGCTCTGGACAGTCTGACTGACTGATCAAACCGCCCGGAATTGACCGGCTCATCGCCGGATCAGGCACAATAACAGAAATGGGGTTTATGGCTGACTGACATAAACCCCGTTTTTGGTTGTTCATCTTTTAATGTTGCTTTTTCTCCCGAAATTCTATGACTACTCGTGAAGGCAGTCTGGAAGCGCCCAAACGCCATCCCATCGACTGGAAAAATATCGAATTCTATAACGAAGCCAGCCTAATGACAGAAATGGAACGCGTGTTTGATATCTGTCATGGATGCCGGCGTTGCGTCAATTTATGCACCGCGTTCCCACGCCTCTTCGATCTGATTGACGACGGCACCACAGGTGAAATCGACGGTGCTGATAAACAACGATTCTGGGAAGTCGTCGACCACTGTTTTCTGTGCGACATGTGCTTCATGACCAAGTGTCCTTATGTCCCGCCGCATGAATGGAATATCGACTTTCCGCACCTGATGCTGCGCGCCAAGGCAGTCAAGTTCAAAAACCAGGGCGCCAGTTTCCGCGACACCTTGTTATCCAATACCGATGCCGTCGGCAAACTGGCGACCATTCCGATCGTCGTGCAGACAGTCAATGCCTTGAACAAAACGCCTGCCGTGCGCAAACTCATGGACAGCAAACTCGGCATACACGCCGACCGGGTTTTGCCGGAATATACGCCCACCACCTTCCGCCCAACGGCCCAGACCAATGACACATTCGCCGTCATCAACACTGAACGCACCCCTGGAAAAGTCGCAATCTATGCCACCTGCTATATCAATTACAACGAACCCAGCATCGGGCGCGACTTGCTGAAAATACTCGCGCATAACGCAATTCCCACCACACTCGTTGCAAAAGAAGTATGTTGCGGTATGCCGAAACTGGAACTGGGCGATCTCGATACCGTCGAAAAACTCAAAGACATCAACATTCCGCATTTAATGAAACTGGCCGAGAGCGGCTATGCCATTCTATCCGCCGTGCCGTCCTGTACGCTCATGTATAAGCAGGAACTGCCCTTGCTGTTCCCGGATGATCAGGCCGTGCAAGCCGTCGCTGCGGCGATGTTCGATCCGTTCGAATACCTGATGCTGCGCTATCAGGACAAATTGCTGAAAACCGATTTCAAAGCTTCGCTGGGCAAGGTGGCCTACCATATCCCATGCCATCAGCGGGTACAGAATATCGGCAAAAAAACGCGCGATGTCCTGCAGCTGATTCCGGGTACTGAAATTACCGTTGTCGAACGCTGTTCCGGGCACGATGGCACCTGGGGCGTTAAAAGCGAATTTTTTGACGACGCGATGAAAATCGGCCGCCCGGTTTTCCGCCAGATGGCGGCGAACAAACCCGACTATATCAGTTCGGACTGCCCCATTGCCGCACGTCATATCGAACAAGGCATGGGAGACGAAAACACCGCGCAGAAACTGCACCCGCTGACACTGCTGCGTTTCGCCTACGAAGGCCGGTTACATACTATCAGCGGACAAGAAACCACTGCGCCAATCTCAACCCATACCGAAAAAGGTGATTAAAAAATGGCCCGAATAACTCGCAACAGCCTGCTGACACTCGAAGATTACGCCAAAATCCGTAAACAGAAACGCGCCGAAGTCATGGCGCATAAAAAATTACGTAGAATCGCGCTGGGCGACCACATTACGCTGATTTTCGAAGACGATATCACGATCCGTTATCAGATCCAGGAAATGCTACATATCGAACGTATTTTCCAGGAAGACGAAATTGTTGATGAACTGGAAACCTATCTGCCCCTGGTGCCCGATGGCACAAACTGGAAAGCGACCATGATGATCGAATACCCCGACCCTGCCGAACGCGCAGCACAGCTTACGCAAATGCTCAGTATTGAAGACAGGGTATGGGTCAAGGCCGATGGTTTTCCACCGGTTTACGCCATTGCCGATGAGGATCTCGAGCGGGAGAACAGCGAAAAAACATCCGCAGTTCATTTTCTGTGTTTTGAACTGACACAGGACATGATCCAGGCCCTGAAACAACAGTGCCGATTGTCTATGGGCGTCGATCACCCCGCTTATCAGGCAACCATTGATATCGACGAGCAGAGCAGAGCCACGCTGGTCAACGATCTAAAGATCTGACGATCTGATTTAGGCCGTATTTGGAAAATACCTGAACATGTTCAACAAAACATCGCTACTGGCATTCACGCTGTTACCGTGTCTTCTGATGGCCGCCTGCGCCGCCAAAAAGGAGTTCAAAGAAACATTCGATACCCAGCAACCCTGGCTGGAACAGCTGGCGCAACTGCCGCCCTACCCTGACTTCAATAACCTGATTCCTGTGACCGTTCAGACCAGTGCCGATTATCAGCATGCGGTCGATCCGGAATCCATCAGCATCGGTGACGATGGCGTCGTTCGCTTTACGTTGGTTTCCCGCTCCTCAGCTGGTGCGATGAATATCAGTTATGAAGGCATCCGCTGCGAAACCAACGAAAGAAAACTTTATGCCATCGGGCGCGACGATAAAACCTGGTCCAAACCCAGAACATCCGAATGGCAGTCTCTGGGTTTCGTCAAACAATTCTATGCGCAGCGCGAATTATCCAGAAACCTGCTGTGTCCGGACAAGCATCCTGTCAAAAGCAAAGAAGAAGCGATCAGCGTACTGAAAGCGGGTAAAAATCCGACGATTTTTCGCTTCGTAAGATAGTATCCGCATCAATCGTTGAATCTAAGAAACAAAGAGACAAAGAGAACAGGCGATCCCGGCGAATCCGCGGATCACAGTATTCCACAGTATCCATCCGCACAACGTAACCCGATAACTGTGCAACAGATTTTCACACCGCCGGATATAATGATTCCCGACAAATGGCCTAAAAATGGCTTAAATCATGAAAGAGCGCCAAGTAAGCCTAGTACAAACACGGTCAAATGATATATAATGCACGCTTCAGACGCGGGGTGGAGCAGTCTGGCAGCTCGTCGGGCTCATAACCCGAAGGTCGTAGGTTCAAATCCTACCCCCGCAACCAGTTACTCTTGTCCTTATTCTTACGCTGTACCCTTTCCTTTCTGTATTCTTCTCTTCTGTAATCAGCTTTTATCCAAGCTACCTAATTCCAACTCTATTTAGAAACAACATTAATAATCCAATCCCATCCGGTAATGC
>CAYXFV010000067.1:0-14514 GCA_964464365.1 uncultured Nitrosomonas sp.
TCTATCCTTTAAAAAATCAATGATAGACAATTACATAGTTTATGGGACAGTCTCGAAAGAACCCAAAAGAATACAAGAATACCGCCTTTGCTGAATAACTGGTCAACAGCAAAGGCGGTTTTATTTTTGTTTGGTTATTGATGTTATTTCACAAAACAAAATTCTCAAAAAGATTGACGCAATAACTTCAAATAGCTTTACCCTGCGCTCTGTTCCGCCGTGTTTTCTTTTGCAGTGTTTGTCGTTGCTAATTGCTTGTTCACGCGTGCAGGCAGTTTTTCGCGAATTCTTGCAGATTTACCTGAGCGATCTCTCAGATAATACAGTTTTGCACGCCGTACATCACCGCGGCGTTTCACTTCTATGCCTGCGATCAGCGGCGAATAGGTTTGGAATGTACGTTCAACACCTTCACCGCTCGATATTTTCCGTACTGTAAATGCGGAATTCAGGCCGCGATTGCGTTTCGCGATGACAACACCTTCATAGGCTTGTACGCGCTTACGATTACCTTCCACCACATTGACACTCACGATAACCGTATCGCCTGGCGCGAAATCCGGGATAGTTTTATTCAAACGGCTTATTTCTTCAGCTTCTAATTGGTCAATTATATTCATAGCATTTTCCTATTTAAATCAGTTTCTATCTGTTTCCTCATGATCTTTGCAGGCTTCCTTAAATTCTTTCAGAAGTTTTTCTTCTTCTTCTGTCATCCCGTGTATTGCTTTTAATTCCAGTAAATCCGGACGTTTCAACCATGTCTTACCCAGTGCCTGCTGTAAGCGCCAGCGGCGTATATTAGCATGGTTCCCGGATAATAATATTTCAGGGACATTGCTGTCGTAATATTTCTCGGGGCGTGTATAGTGCGGGTGATCCAGCAATCCGTTTACGAACGAATCCTGCGATGCGGATTCCGGGTCGCCCAGTGTACCTGGAATCAGTCTGGTTATGCTGTCAATCAGCACCATGGCAGCCAGTTCGCCACCCGATAAAACATAATCACCGATTGAAATTTCAGTATCGACCTGACGCATGATCAGGCGTTCGTCGATACCTTCGTAACGACCGCACAGTATAATTACCCCGGAGGATTGACTTAATCGTGTCGCCAGTTGATGATCAAGTCGTTGTCCCTGTGGAGAAAGATAAATCACTTCCGGTTTAACAATACCGGCCTGTTGTTGTCGCTTTCTTGCGTTAATAATTGCATCTTCAAGCGGTTGCACCTTCATCACCATGCCGGGACCGCCGCCGTAAGGGCAATCGTCTACCGTGCGATGGCGATCCAAGGTGAAATCACGCGGATTCCATAGGTTCAAATGGAAAATATTATTTTCGCAGGCTCTTCCTGTTACACCAAACTGTGTAATGGCATTAAACATGCCTGGAAACAATGTAACGACATCGTATTCGTAGGGCATGATTTTTATATTGCTTCAGTATTTAATAAGCGCGCGTTTAATTACAAAAATGGGGCATGTTATTATGATCATTAAGTGCTTGCTTAATAATCTTTTTCCCAATCAACAATAACCCGTTTGCAGTCTAATTCCACTTTGATTATAAATCGCTGTTCGATAAACGGAATCAATAATTCTTTTTCGCTGTCAACATCACTTTGTATGCGTAATACGTCGTTTGCGCCTGTTTCGAGCAAACCAACGACCGTGCCGAGCATTTCGTTATTTAAATTGACAACACTGGATCCGATCAGATCAGACCAATAATAACCCTCCGTGCCATCATCTGGCAGTTTGGGCAAACTTTCTCGTGGAATTGCAATTTGCATGCCCTTAAACAACAACGCTTGATCCCGATCGTCGCAATTTTCCAGTTTGGCATTCAGAAAATTTCCATTTGGATGGCCGGTCATGATCTGAATCTCACGCCAATCCCCATTTTCTTTGCCGAACCACCAGGTTTTATAATTCAGCAAGCTGTCGACTTGTTCGGTATGCGGATAAACCTTTATCCAGCCGTGAATGCCAAAAGCATTGACAACATGGCCCATAATAACCATGAGCCCGTTGAAATCGTTTATTTTAGTTATTGGCCGGTGCTTCCTGTGTTGTTTTAGATTGTTTGATCAGTCTGTTTACCGTTTCCGATAACTGAGCGCCTTTGGATTGCCAGTAATTGACGCGGTCCAACTGAACGCGCAACTTCTCTTCGCCGCCTGTTGCTCTTGGGTTATAAAAACCTACGCGCTCAATAAATCGACCATCCCTGGCATTACGTGAGTTTGCAACAACCATGTTGTAAAAGGGACGTTTCTTTGCGCCGCCGCGTGCCAATCTAATAATAACCATAATTTATCCGTTTGCCTTTGTTTCTAAAATGATGAGAATCTAAGAAACCTTTAATTATACAGAATATTTTACATTGAAAACAAGTAATAGGCGAATACTTGCGTGAAGTGATTTGTGACGATCCGGATTGAATTCTAAATCAATTGGTTATGTTTGCCGCTTTTATCGCTGCTGACCGCTTTTTATAGATTCGTGCGAGACCTAGATCGAGCTTAGTAATTTCTGGAAAGAAATGGAAGACGCTGTGATATATGTTCGGGCCTTGTCACAAGGCGGCTCTCGGGTGGATTTGTTCAGCGGTGTTTTTAAAATAGGGGTTTGCTATAATAAACGGTTTTCAAATCAATGAGGATAACAATGAATGAGTAATTATCTTTTTACTTCTGAATCTGTATCTGAAGGGCATCCGGATAAGGTGTCAGATCAGATTTCAGATGCTGTTCTTGATGCCATCCTGAGCCAGGATGAAAATGCCCGGGTTGCCTGCGAGACGATGTGCAGTACGGGGCTGATCGTATTGTCGGGTGAGATCACAACGCATGCCACAATTGATTATAACGTGATCGCACGTGAAACAGTACGTGATATCGGTTATACAAGTTCTGATATCGGTTTTGACTCAACAACCTGTGCGGTGCTGACAGCGTTCAATAAACAGTCTCCTGATATCGCCCAGGGTGTAAATCGTTCGAAAGAAGAAGAAATGGATCAGGGTGCCGGTGATCAGGGGCTGATGTTTGGTTATGCCTGCGATGAAACACCGCAATTGATGCCAATGCCGATTTATTATGCGCATCGTCTGGTTGAGCGTCAGTCGGCCTTGAGGAAAAACGGTGCATTGGCGTGGCTGCGTCCGGATGCGAAATCACAGGTATCGGTCAGATACCAGGATGGAAAGCCGAGATACATTGAAACAGTGGTCATTTCAACGCAGCACGATCCCGATATTGCGCATAAAGATTTGTCCGAAGCGGTGATCGAAGAAATTATCAAGCCGGTATTGCCACAGGAAATGCTGAATGAACAGACGCGGTATCTGGTTAATCCGACCGGGCGTTTTGTAGTGGGTGGCCCGATGGGGGATTGCGGGTTGACCGGACGTAAGATCATTGTGGATACCTATGGTGGCATGGCGCGCCATGGCGGCGGCGCTTTCTCCGGCAAAGACCCTTCCAAGGTGGATCGTTCGGCGGCTTATGCTGGTCGGTATGTGGCCAAAAATATTGTTGCGGCCGGTCTTGCCCGTCAGTGCGAAGTCCAGATAGCCTATGCGATCGGCGTAGCGAAGCCGGTTTCATTAATGGTTAATACATTTGGTACCGGGCGGATTTCTGATGAGAAAATTGTCGAGTTAATCGACAGACATTTTGATTTGCGTCCACGGGCGATTATTCATTTGCTGGATCTGTTACGGCCAATTTATACAAAAACTGCGGCATATGGCCATTTCGGTCGCGAAGACGCCAGCTTTACCTGGGAAGCGACGGATAAGGCAGAACAATTGCGGGCAGACGCCGGCATCTGATGCGCGTGTATTTGCTATTGATGATTAATTTAGTTTTTTTTACCAAGATGTAGATTTTTTCCACGATGCTGAGGAGCGCTGCAACGGAATATTCCGTGAGGCTCAGTGGTGTGGATAAAGTAACAACGGCGCTCGTTCCAAGTGATAGGAGATAGAAACGATGAGTGCTGTGTTAAATTCGGATAAAAGTAGTCATTTTACGGATTATAAAGTTGCGGATATTTCACTGGCCGAGTGGGGCCGCAAGGAAATCGCCATAGCAGAAACCGAAATGCCCGGTTTAATGGCTGTATGCGAAGAATATGCCAATCAAAAACCGCTGGCAGGTGCGCGGATTGCGGGTTCGCTGCACATGACAATTCAGACGGCGGTATTGATTGAGACGCTGGTAGCGCTGGGTGCCGAGGTTCGCTGGGCATCGTGCAATATTTATTCCACGCAGGATCATGCGGCTGCTGCAATAGCAGCGCGGGGTATCCCGGTTTTCGCATACAAAGGGGAATCGCTCGATGATTACTGGGATTATGCGCACCGTATTTTCGAGTGGACTGTTCAGGGCAAGCCCGGCAATGCCAATATGATTCTCGACGACGGTGGCGATGCAACTTTACTGTTGATTCTGGGCAGTAAAGCTGAAAGAGACAGCACAGTCATTGCCAATCCCACCAATGACGAAGAGCGCGCCTTGTATGCCTCGATTAAAAAGAAACTCGCCACCGAACCTGACTGGTATTCAAAAAAACTGGCGGATATCAATGGCGTAACCGAAGAAACCACTACCGGTGTGCATCGTCTCTACGAGATGCAGAAAAAAGGCGAATTACCGTTCCCGGCGTTTAATGTGAATGATTCTGTAACCAAATCGAAGTTCGATAATCTGTATGGTTGTCGGGAATCCCTGGTTGACGGCATCAAGCGTGCTACCGATGTGATGATTGCCGGTAAAATCGCCGTGGTCTGCGGTTACGGTGATGTCGGTAAAGGTTGCGCGCAATCGCTGCGCGGCCTTGGCGCAACAGTATGGATTACCGAAATTGATCCGATTTGTGCGTTACAGGCCGCAATGGAAGGCTATCGTGTCGTGACAATGGATGATGCCTGCGATAAAGCCGATATTTTTGTGACAGCGACGGGGAATTTGAGAGTGATCACGCATGATCACATGCTGAAAATGAAAAATCAGGCGATTGTATGCAATATTGGACATTTCGATTCGGAAATCGATATTGCCGCTGTACAGCAGTATCAATGGGAAAACATCAAGCCTCAGGTTGACCACATTATTTTTCCGACGGGACGCAGAATCATTGTATTGGCGCAAGGCAGGCTGGTTAATCTCGGCTGTGCGACCGGTCATCCCTCGTTCGTCATGTCCAGTTCGTTTACCAATCAGGTTCTGGCGCAAATTGAGCTGTGGTGCAATGGCGATAATTATCAGAAAGCCGTTTATGTACTGCCTAAGCACCTGGATGAAAAAGTCGCCAGATTACATCTGGATAAATTGGGCGTAAAACTGACAGAATTGACGGATGAACAGTCAAAATACCTGGGTCTGGATAAAAACGGCCCTTACAAGCCGGAAATGTATCGTTATTAAGTGAACATGACGCATTGAATATGTTCTCTCCATGCCGGTGCCTGCGTTACGCGATGCTGCGCAGGTACCGGCAGGGCATTGCGGAAATCGGGCAGGGTTAATATCGGTTAAGGTAAAAATGATCTTATAGCGATCTTATACTCCTTCGGTTCATTTAATGTAATTTCAAGTGCTTAGGCAATCATTCAACAGATGGATTCCCAGAAAAAATTCAACCCCACTTTCAGTTTTGAGCTATTTCCACCGCAGTCTGAGCAAGGTGTTGAAAAGCTTCGGAAAACACGTCAGCAGTTGGCGCAGCTTCAGCCGAAATATTTTTCGGTTACGTTTGGAGCTGGTGGCTCAACACGTGAGCGAACGCTCGAGACAGTACTCGAAATGCAATCGGAAGGTTATCGTGTCGCGCCGCATTTATCCTGCATCGGATCAACCCGGGAAAAGATTTATGCCATTCTTGAGAAATACCATGAAGTCGGCATTCAGCAGCTTGTAGCCCTGCGCGGTGATCTGCCATCGGGAATGGCGCAGGCGGGTGAGTTTCGCTATGCGAGCGAACTCGTCACATTTATACGCGAGTCCTTTGGGCAGACATTTCATATCGAAGTCGCCGCGTATCCGGAATATCATCCCCAGGCGCGATCAGTTCAGGCCGATCTGGAGAATTTCAAGCGTAAAGTGGATGCGGGTGCAAATTCGGCGATCACGCAGTATTTTTATAACGCCGACGCGTATTTTCACTTCGTGGATTCATGTGAAGCGATGGGACTTTATGTGCCGATCGTTCCTGGCATTATGCCGATCAATAAATTTTCACAATTGATGCGGTTTTCAGATACCTGCGGCGCGGAAATTCCGCGTTGGATCCGGAAAAAACTGGAAGGTTATGGTGACGATACCGTTTCGATTCAGGCATTCGGACTTGATGTTGTGACCGATTTATGCGAGCGTCTGCTCAGGGAAGGTGCGCCCGGTCTGCATTTTTATACGATGAACAGCGCGGAGCTGACTTCAAAAATCTGGAAGAGATTGAATATTCACAGCGAAACGTGAGTGGTTTATTGATGCAACCGAATGTGATCGGACATGATCTTTTTCAAGATCAGGTCAGCCGGTATATAATGCTCGAACGGTTAGAAGTCATAAAAAGTCATAAGGTGGTCGTGTGATGAATAAAAAGCAAGATTCAGCTATGAAAAATGAGCAGATCTCTACTCAAAACGAATCAACAGAAGAAGTAACTATTCCGGATCAATCGCCGGTTGATGCCTGTGTGGATCATGCCCGCAGCATTTTGGCTGAGCAACTGGTATCCGTAAAAGAGAAAAATTACGATTATGCGCCTGAATTCAGAGATCTAACGATACAACTCTATTTGATTGGCGTGATGTGGAAGTTCGCTGAAGCATCCGGAACCATCGAGAACCCCCGGGAAACGGCGTTTGTTGCCGTTGAAACCATGCTGAAGCGTGATGGCATGAATCCTAAGAAAATAGCGAAGCGCGTTGATTTTCTGAAAAAAATGTCAAGAATGGAAGATGGTACTAATGCACTGGCTGTAGCGATTGGCTATGATTCCCATCCGGGCGACCACAGTCTGGTCGATGTGTTTGAACATTATGTGGATGACATCCAGGTCTCCGGCGCATTCTGGCGGCTCTATGATCGCGGGAGAAAGACAATGCTGTATGGCGGGCTTTTTGTCGCTTTTGCGGTGATATGGTTTATTACCTTATTTATGCCGGGAAATTCAACACTATCGATTCTGGCAGCCGGATTGATATCGGCGGCTCTGTTTGTTATCCCGGTGTTTTTGATCGGACTCCTGATCTATCATTTCAAAATCAAGAAAACAAAACAGCCCGGCTAGATAGCAATAACACGCAGTGGGAAAAATCGGCAACAGGAAAATTTGTTCACGTGATGTGATGTATTCGGAAAGAAGGATTCGATCACAGATACTCAATAATAAAGCATGAGCGCTCAAATCATCGATGGGAAGTTACTGGCAGGCAATGTGCGTGCGGAATGGAAACGGCGGGCCGCTAAACTGACAGCACAGGGGGTGAAGCCCGGGCTTGCTGTCATCATGGTCGGTGATAATCCGGCATCCGAGATTTATGTGCGCAATAAAGTCAGGGCGTGCAGTGAAATCGGCATTCACTCCGAAGTACATCATTTTTCCGGCAATACCTGTCAGGAAGAAGTATTGGATTGCATCAGAACGCTGAATCAGAATCAACATGTTCATGGCATTCTGGTGCAATTACCGCTGCCGCAACACTATGCCAATAATCAGATCATTACTTCGATTGCTATCGAAAAGGATGTGGACGGTTTCCATTTGTATAATGTCGGCGCATTGGTTACCGGCAATGCCAATTTTGCGCCATGCACGCCTTTTGGCGTCATGACGATGTTGGAGCAGCACCATATTGCCATAGAAGGCAGTCATGCGGTGGTTGTCGGTCGCAGCAATATTGTCGGCAAGCCGATGGCCATGATGCTGCTTGAACGCGGCGCGACAGTGACCATCTGTTCATCAAAAACCAGGGATCTGCCGTCTTTTACCCGGTCGGCTGATATTCTCGTGGTGGCAACCGGTCGGCCTCAAATGGTGACCGCAGAAATGATCAAACCCGGTGCGGCTGTCATTGATGTGGGGATTAACCGATTGCCGGATGGTCGGCTTTGTGGCGATGTGGAATTTGATTCGGTTCGGGAAGTTGCAGGCTACATCACACCGGTTCCCGGTGGTGTAGGGCCGATGACGATCACCATGCTGTTGTGTAATACCATACTCGCTGCTGAACGTCGCCAGCAAAATGCTTCAATTTAAATTACTTATGATTGGATTACAGCATCATGGAATTACTACCTGATATCGATCCGCAGGAAACGCAGGAATGGCTGGATGCATTGGAATCCGTATTAGCCAATGAAGGTCCCGAGCGTGCGCATTTCCTGTTGGAAACGCTTGTCGAAAAAGCACGCCGGTCAGGTGCTTATTTACCTTATAGCGCAAATACCGCTTATATCAATACGATTCCGACCGGTAAAGAAGTGCGTTCACCCGGTGATAACGCGATAGAGCACCGAATCCGTTCATATGTGCGCTGGAATGCCATGGCGATGGTACTGAAGGCCAACAAAACCACAAATGTCGGCGGACATATCGCCAGTTTCGCTTCGGCAGCCACGCTGTATGACGTGGGTTACAATCATTTCTGGCACTCGCCCAGTGAGAGTCATGGCGGCGACCTGGTTTATGTGCAGGGGCATTCGTCGCCGGGTATTTATGCTTATGCTTTTCTGGCAGGCGAATTGACCGAGGAACAATTGGATAATTTCCGCCAGGAGGCGGACGGAAATGGTCTGTGTTCGTATCCGCATCCCTGGTTGATGCCTTCGTTCTGGCAATTTCCAACGGTTTCCATGGGGCTGGGTCCCTTGATGGCGATTTACCAGGCACGTTTCATGAAATATCTCGGCAGCCGTGGACTGGTTAATACCGAGGGCCGCAAAATTTGGGCCTTCATGGGCGACGGGGAAATGGATGAGCCTGAATCATTGGGCGCCATCACACTGGCGTCACGTGAAAGTCTCGATAATCTGATTTTCGTGGTTAACTGCAATCTTCAACGTCTTGATGGGCCGGTGAGGGGTAACGGAAAAATTATCCAGGAATTGGAAGCGGCATTCCGGGGCGCGGGTTGGAATGTGGTCAAGGTCATCTGGGGTTCGTACTGGGATCCGCTGCTGGCCAGAGATACCAAGGGGCTGTTGCAGAAACGCATGATGGAATGCGTTGACGGTGAATATCAAAATTTCAAATCCCGTGATGGCGCATACGTGCGTAAGCATTTCTTCGGTAAATATCCCGAGTTGCTGGAAATGGTTGCCACGATGTCCGATGATGATATCTGGCGCCTGAATCGCGGCGGTCATGATCCTCACAAGGTTTATGCGGCCTATACGGAAGCCGTGAAACATAAAGGGCAACCGACGGTTATTCTGGCCAAGACAATCAAAGGTTACGGCATGGGTGAGGCTGGAGAAGCGCAGAATATTACGCACCAGCAGAAAAAAATGGGCACGATTTCCTTGAAGACCTTTCGTAACCGTTTTGGTCTGGATATTCCGGATGATAAGATCGATGAAGTGCCTTATCTGAAGTTTGGCAAAGAATCGCTTGAATATCATTACATGTGTGAACGGCGCAAGGCGCTGGGCGGATTTTATCACCGCCGGGCAAAGCGGGCTGAACTGTTGCCGGTGCCACCGCTCAGCGCTTTTGAATCGATATTGAAAGCGAGCGGTGATGGCCGTGAATCGTCAACGACCATGGCTTATGTTCGTATTCTGAATATCCTGGTCAAAGATAAACAGCTCGGTAAGCATATCGTCCCGATCGTGGCGGATGAATCACGCACGTTCGGCATGGAGGGTATGTTCCGTCAGCTCGGTATCTGGTCATCTGTTGGTCAGCTGTATACGCCGCAGGATGCCGATCAGCTGATGTACTATAAAGAAGACAAGCACGGCCAGATTCTGCAGGAAGGCATCAACGAAGCGGGCGCCTTATCGTCATGGATTGCGGCTGCGACGGCCTACAGCACGCATCATATCCAGATGATTCCTTTTTATATTTTTTATTCCATGTTCGGTTTTCAACGTGTCGGCGATCTGATCTGGGCGGCCGGGGACATGCGTTGCCGCGGTTTTCTATTCGGTGGAACCGCTGGCCGCACGACATTGAATGGCGAAGGATTGCAGCATGAAGACGGGCATAGCCATATGGCTGCTTCAACCATACCGAATTGCATTGCGTATGATCCGACCTTTGCTTATGAACTGGCTGTTATCGTTCAGGATGGTTTGCGCCGCATGTGTCAGGAACAGGAAGATGTGTTTTATTACATCACTGTGATGAACGAAAATTACGCCCACCCTGAAATGCCAAAGGGCGTTGAACAGCATATCCTGAAGGGCATGTATCTATTCAGTGAAACGGACAAACGCGTGAAGGGGCTGCGGGTGCAACTGCTGGGTTCCGGAACAATATTGCGCGAAGTGATTGCCGCTGCCGAAATACTGAAAAAAGATTATAGCGTCAATGCCGACATCTGGAGTGTAACGAGTTTTACGGAAGTAAGGCGTGAAGCTTTGAGCGTACACCGGTGGAATATGCTGCATCCCGAGAAAAAGGCGAAGACCGCGCATGTGGAAAATTGCCTCAAGGGAAGAGAAGGGCCTGTGATTGCCGCGACGGACTATATGAAAATTTATGCCGATCAGATACGTGAGTTTATTCCGGGAAGTTATCGCGTTCTGGGGACGGATGGTTTCGGGCGTTCAGATACCCGCGAGAAATTGCGCAGTTTTTTTGAAGTCGATCGCTACTATATCGCGGTTGCTGCATTAAAGGCCCTGGCTGATGAGGGAAAAATAGAAAAACAGACAGTAACACAGGCGATCAGGCGGTTTAATATCGACCCGGAAAAACCTGATCCGGTGACGCTGTAATTTTGATACTTCCGTATGGATATGTCATAAGGAAAATGTGTGGGAGAACTTAAGACAGTATTGATTCCTGATATCGGAGATTTTTCCGATGTACCTGTAATTGAGGTATTTGTTCAGGAAGGCAGCTCAGTGAATACGGAAGATCCGTTGATTGCACTGGAATCGGACAAAGCGACTATCGATATTCCGGCGCCTTTTTCGGGGCTGGTCAGAGCAATCAAAGTCAAAGCCGGTGACAGGGTTTCAGAAGGCTCGCCGATAGTGATTATTGAAGTAGCCGATGCAACCGGAAGCGCCGGTGCAGATTCCGTTTCCGGGAAGCCGGGCAACGCAATTGAGGGCGCTGAGGGTGCTGAGGACGTTGCAGCAGCTGTCCCTGAAAAAACGCCACAGGCGATTGCACATGCCGTGCAAACCGAGTCGGCTGAAAGTACCACTGGAACGGAAACAATACCGGAATATCCTGTTTCGCCCCCAATTCCCCCAGTTCCAGTCGACACATCGATTCGAGCACATGCCGGCCCATCGGTACGCCGTTTTGCCCGTGAGTTGGGTGTTAATCTGGATCTAATCACCGGAAGCGGCCCTAAACATCGCGTCCTGAAAGAGGATGTGCAGGCTTTTGTGAAAACCAAATTGTCGCAGACGCGCGTGGATAGCCAGCGCGAATCTGTCGGCACGGCATTGGATTTGCTACCTTGGCCGCAGGTGGATTTTGCCAAATACGGACCGGTAGAAATTAAATCACTGTCCCGCATCAAACAGATTGCCGGTGCAAACCTGCACCGCAACTGGGTCATGATTCCCCATGTGACGCAATTTGATGCGGCGGATATTACCGATCTGGAAGCGTTGCGTAAAGAATTTAATGCGGCAGCGAAGCAGGATGACGTTAAATTAACGTTATTGTCGTTCCTCATGAAGGCGCTGACTACGGCGCTGAAAAAATATCCTGAATTTAATGCTTCACTGGACGGGAATACGAGCGAGGAACCCAGTCTGGTCATTAAGCGTTATTATCACATCGGTTTTGCAGTGGATACGATGCATGGTCTCGTAGTGCCTGTGATTCGTGATGCCGACCAGAAGGGTGTGGCGGCGATTGCGCGCGAATTAAGCGAATTATCCGTTCAGGCACGCGAAGGCAAGCTCAAACTCGAACAGATGCAAGGTGCCAGTTTTACTGTTTCCAGTCTGGGTGGCATCGGCGGCACGGCCTTTACACCGATTATCAATGCACCTGAAGTAGCTATTCTTGGCGTTTCTAAAGCGGATTACAAGCCGGTCTATCGTGATGGTCAGTTTGTGCCGCGTTTAGTGTTGCCGCTGTCATTATCGTATGATCATCGTGTGATTGACGGTGCCGCTGCGGCACGGTTTACCGCGTATTTTGCAAAAGTACTGGCCGACATGCGTCTGGCTTTGTTGTGATTGTTATATTGATTGACTTGCCGGTTGCGCGTTAATTGTCATGACGCATTTTTCACTGGTGGGTATTTACGGTGGAACATTTGATCCAATTCATTTTGGACATTTGCGCGTTGCCGAGGAATTGGTCAATGACATTGCATTTAATCGGTTCTTTTTTGTTCCAGCGGGTAAACCACGTTTGCGTGATAGGCCGGTTGCATCAAAAACGCAGCGTGTCGGAATGGTAGAACTGGCAATACAGGATAATCCGGATTTTCTTCTGGATGCGCGTGAAATTAAACGCGAAGGCGCCAGCAGGACAGTGGAAACGCTTAGGGAATACCAAGCGGAATACGGCGGAGATACTGCGCTGTGTCTGATCATCGGCACCGATTCTTTTTTAAAAATGCATCACTGGTGCAATTGGCATGAAATCTTTGAGCTTTGCCATTTGATACCTGTCAATCGTCCGGGCAGTGTACTGATGCAGAATAAAAGCAACGTACCCGAAGAAATGCGACAGATATGTGCCTCGCGCTGGACGGCGTGTCCGACCCATTTGGCAAGCCAGCCGCATGGTTTGATTTACGTGGCGCCAACCACCTTGCTCGATATTTCAGCCACGCATATACGCGCCATGGTTGCAGCAGGAAAGAGCATACGGTATCTGCTGCCGGACACGGTTTCCCATTATATTAAAACTCATCAACTCTATAGCGCTATATAGGAGAATATGGATTCAAAAAAGCTGGTCGATATTACGGTTGATGCACTTGAAGAAATCAAGGCAACGGATATTAAAGTGCTGGATGTTGGCAGACTCACATCCATGTTCGATTATGTCGTCATTGCGAGTGCGGGTTCATCACGTCAGACAAAAGCGCTGGCCAATAATGTGCGTGAAAAAGTGAAGGAAGCCGGCGGCGTGATCCTGTGTTTTGAGGGTGAACAAACAGGCGAATGGCTGCTGGTTGATCTTGGTGATATTATCGTGCATGTCATGCAGCCCGAAGCACGGAAATATTACAATCTGGAAGGACTCTGGACAGAATAACGGTACGAAAATATTCGTGATCCTGTTTTCTAATGGTTGTGTTTGAAGTTATCGTTATAGCAATCATTGTATTGACATAGCCGGAGCGTGAATGATGGAGCAGGATAACAAGAAATTAAACAAATGGGTTGATACCCTGACGAAGGTTGAAATCCCTGTTCTGAAACAGACTGCCCGAAAATTATCCGCACTGTCCGAAGACACCGAGCGCCTAACGCCGCGCAGCATCGCGCAGGCCATTAAAAACGACCCCCTGATGGTTGTCAAACTCATGCGTTATTTGCAAGCGCATAAACATATTGTGCAGGAACATGAAATCGTGGAAGTAGAGCAGGCTTTGATGATGATTGGACTTGAGAATGCTTTGAATAACGTACCCGCCAAACCACTGGTTGAAGATGTGCTGGGACAGGAACACCGGGAAGCGCTGATATATTTGCTGAAGGTTGCGCAGCGCGCTAAGGTTGCTTCATCTTATGCATTTGACTGGGCGGTGCGCTTACATGATTTGCACTATGAAGAAGTACGGATCGCTGCGTTGTTGCACGACATTGCAGAAATACTGATGTGGTGTTTTTCTCCAAAAGAAATGCTGATGATCCGCACAGTACAGGCTAAGAATAAAACATTACGCAGCCATTACGTACAGGAAAAGGTACTTGGGTTTACATTACACGAATTGCAACTGGCGCTGGCCATCAAGTGGCGGCTGCCCGCGTTACTGATTCATTTAATTGATGATGAATGTTGCAATCAGCCGCGTGTCCGGAACGTATTTCTGGCAGCCAGCCTAGCCCGGCATTCTGCCAACGGCTGGAACGACGCGGCGTTACCGGATGATTATGCGGAAATTGCCGATCTGTTGCATTTAAAACCCGAGGAAGTGATGACCATTGTCGGCGCAAATAAAAGCCAGACGTAGCATCATCGATCATTGCGCCGCTTCAGAGGGAGATTCGATCAGCTTATCTCAATGCGGATAAAGTAGCAGTCGGCAATCAGTAATTGTGGAACTTTGTTGGCGTTGGCGTCCGCCGGGACTGTAAATTAAACTGTGTAACTGCCTGGGTTAAACATATTCAATCAGTCG
>CAYXFV010000068.1:0-14457 GCA_964464365.1 uncultured Nitrosomonas sp.
TCTATCCTTTAAAAAATCAATGATAGACAATTACACAGTTTATGGGACAGTCTCACCCGGCTGATGTGCCAACTCATGGGTGTTGTAAGCCGTAGCGCCTACTATACAGATAAAGCGTTCTGGTTCGTTTTGCCTGCTCATGCCATGTTCACGGCACAATTCAGGAACCGGCACACCTGCCTCTGCCTGTTTGAGTATCGCCATGATCTCGCTGTCACTAAATTTTGATTTCTTCATTACAGAACCTCCTCTCTGTAAATTACAAGAAAATTCTACTTTTGGCTCCCGGTATTTTCTGGGAGGATTCCCATGGCAGTGCATTCACGGGGTTACTGGCCGGAATGTTTACCGAAAAAGCTTATCAAGTTTTAACAACAATAGCTGATGACTTTGCTGACCGTTTGCGTGCAGTATCGACTGGTAAAAAGAGCGATGGCTAGAATGTCATTACACTTCAGGATTTTTTTTGTTGAATTCCGGTGGAACCAGAATCCGGATAGCTGCCGGACTGATGCTGAACACTATAGTGCTATCAGCCGCGATATCGCGATTGCGGAAATAATCACCATCGACCTGTAGCGGGTAGTCTTTCCCATGCAGGGTACACTCAATCGTTTTGCCTGAAAAATACTGCATGGGCAAGTTGGCTGGCTTGCGTTGTAAAATTTTCATGGCTTTAATCAGCTCGTGCTGATGTTTTGCGCCGGGTAAAAAGCCGACAACAAGTTCATGCTTCGAGGGATCCGCACTGGGTACCAGTAGCAGGTTTTTTGCATACGCGGCGCTGTTCGCGACGATAATGTATCCCGATTCACGATCCACGACGGTCTCGCCGTCAATGCTGATCGATGCTGTCGGGTGGTGGAGCGAACATAACGCCTTTAAACCGTGCCAGACATAAATTGCATCGTTCAGTGGTCCTTTGCGCTTACCGATATTTTTAACCGTCAGCGAGTCGAGTCCCATTGAGGCCATATTGAAAAAGGGTTTCCTGCCTCTGATATCCGCGCCGCTGATTAAACCGTAATAGTGCTGCAGGCAGTTGCCATGCGTAATTGCCCGTAACAGATCGTCGCTGCTGGTGCTCATGTTATACGAACGTGCAAACAGGGATTCGTTTCCGCCGGGTATTACATATACCGGGGTGCCGGTTTTATCGATAATGGTCAGCAATTTTCTAACCGTGCCGTCACCGCCGACAATAATGACAAGATCGCAGGCGGTGATCACCGCTTTCATCAATTTGTATCCTTTTATTTTCTTTTCGGAAGGATACACCTGGACATTCTTTCCATGCGCAGCGAGTGCGGCTTCCAGTTGTTTCGCGGTTTTTTCCGTATTCCCGGCGCTGGATATGGGGTTGTAGAAAATAAGGATATTCCGGGGGGAGGGTATCTTGATCAGCGTTTCGCTGGTGGGTTGTTGAATATCGCTGGTTAAAGTTAAGGTCTGCATACGGTATGGGTATTATTTTTCTCGGCACAATTGGATTTAATCCTGGATTCAATCAGGTCAATTCGACCGGGAGAACCTGAACATTTGACCAGATCTGATCGCACCAGGACTGATCAATCGGTTGCATGCCGTCTTTAATCCATTCGACCAAGTGCCTGGCGGTATTGGGATAAGTAATGCGAACGGCTTTGGTTTCATGCAGCCATTGTTCAATGACGGCCTGGTTCATTTTTTTCATTGCCTGACCATAACCGAGTTCGACCAGTGCGGCTGCATTCGATGTCTGTTCCATCTGGGCATGCACCGGTTTAACCAGCAGTTTTTTGCCAAGATACAAAGCTTCACTGGAGAGTTCGAAACCGGCATTGCAGATAATGCCGGCACAATCATGCAAATCCCGCTGAAATCCGTATAAGGATTGTGGCTTGCAATGAATATGCGCATGTTTGTGCGTCTGGTCCGGAACGAATGAATAAATATCAAATTCATAATCTTTGAATGGCGCCAGTAACGCGATCAGATGCTGCTGATTTTCAAAGGGCAGATAAACGACGATTTTATTTTTCTGCGTATGCTGCGGGATATCCGGCGTCGCGATAATGGGTGGCAAAATAGGCTGCCCAAAATGATGCCAGTGTAAACCAATACCCGTATCGACAGGCGCAAAATTTCTCATCACCGCCTCGGAAATCGGATCGCCGCCCGCGCGCGGGATCTTATACTGGAAAGCATATTGATGGCTGACGCCAACCGTTTTCTTTTTCTGCTGACGTGCCGCCCAGGCCGTAATGGGTTCAAAATCGCAGATAACCAGGTCATAATCGCTCAGATCCAGTTGCCGGATATCTTTGAGCAACTGGATCGGGCTGGATTTTAACACGGTCTTAAAATGACTGATTTTTCCGTTTTTAACACTGAATGTCAGACCCTCACGCCATTGGTGATCTTTAAAAATTTCCATGTCAAAAAACTTATCCCGGGCTCTGCCGGTAAACTGGTAGGTAACCGCAATCTCGGCGGCGTGTAATTCGTGCGCCATAATCCGCCCGCGTGTGATATGGCCGTTTCCCGTTCCCTGTATCCCGTAGAATATTTTCATGATAAGACGATCTCCATGCTGATTAACGCTGCACTGACGCCCAAGCCCATGCCGACGAGCGTGTCTGTTGGGAAATGCACGCCTAATACGATGCGTGAAGCACCGACCAGAAATGCCCAGCCGAGCAGCCAGAAAAAGACTGCCGGGTAAAAATAGCCGAAAAGTACAGCCATCATGAATGCCGCAGATGTATGCCCCGAAGGGAAGCTGAAGCGGTCTGCCGGTCTGATCATGCTGCGAAAGTCTGCCAGAATAGATTCCGGGCGGTTGCGTTTAAAACTGTTTTTCAGGATGTAATACGTTGGACGTTCGATGGCGAAACCGATCAGAATCGCCATAAAGAAAGGATTTTGATGGCCTCCTTGCCATCCGCTCCAGGCAAACAATAACAAATACAGATACCCGTCACCGCTTCTGGAAATGTACCGATTGAATCGTATGAAATCTTCATTCAGCCGCGCGGGATGTAGTCGATTGAAGAGCGATAAATCATATTCATGCAGGATTCTCAGTGCTTTCATCATCGTGTAACTGTAATAAAATCACGAGGATTTTAGGGAAGCGCTGTTACAGGAAGATGACGGTTTCCTGAAAGTTTGATGACAGTTTTATGGCTTCCTGCGGAAACGTTTATACAGATTGCGCGTGCTGTACCATATCCGGCTGCTGTGGCGGTTTTTGTGAACCAGGCGAAGTGTCCAGCGTTTGACTGTATCGGAAGCTTTCAGCATGAGTGTCAGGCCGATGGCCATCGTGGGTATGCCGAAAGGCCCCGGGACAAAAAAAAGTACTATGCCCAGTATAAAAATAATCGTTCCCAAGCCTAACAAGAGGGAGCGTATGATCATTTCAGCAATTCAAATTGCGACTCAACTGAAGCGCAATGGCTCTGTCGATACCGTTTGCCAGAATGATTGTTTACGCGGCGTTCACGGATCTTTCAGGCTGGTCGCTGGACAGCCATTTGATGATGCGTCTGCGGTGTTGCGTATACCACAATCTGCCGATTTCCAGCGATTTGTGCTGATATTCCGGATGATTGGCTGAATCCATATGATCGGGCATGCCGTAGTTTTTCAGATGATCGTTGATATACAGGACATGTTCGCCCAGAATCGCTTCGGTCATGCGTGCATTGGCCATCATCTTCTCCCGGAGTATTACTGAAGCGATGCCCTTGGCGGACCATTGCAGACCGCCGTATGTGCATGCTTTCGCGCCATCGAAAACAAAACTGCGCCAGCCCGAGCCGATAGAAAGCACTTTAACGGTATGATCCGGCCAGATTTTCTGAGCACGCAGGTACGCACCCAGCGCCGGGTTGTTCATGCCGATGCCGCCGTCGATCCGCCAGTCGCCATCTTCCATTTGCACAGGGGGATAATAAGCTGGCGCGGCGGTGCAGGCATCGGCAATCTCGCTTAAGCGAAAATTTGTCCGGCAATGATTCGTCACAATTTCCAGCTGATCGCGATCCAGGTTGAAGCAGGGGATAAACAACTGTTTATCCAGCGATGCAAGCCGCAGATGACCGAGTTCATTGTGCAATACCCGGCTTTTGGAAACACCTGAATATTTGGGGCGCAGGTACCACCGGTCCAGCAGCCGGTTTATCCAATGCCCGGTCATCATGTTTTCCAGTAATTTATCCTGCTGAATCATCTGAATGATGCTGGAGGCACTCAAGGCGCGCCCCAGGATCAGACAGGCGATCATCCCGCCCGATGAGGAACCCGCCACCATATCGAATCGGTCGTAGACCGAAACACCGGTTTCATTTTCAAGGCTGGCGAGTACGCTGAGCTGGATCAGCAGATGACTGCCTCCGCCATCAAGACTTAAAACAAACTTGGATTGCAAAATAACTCCTGGTATCGGCAAATTCGTCAGGCTGCTTTTTTCGCAGTGATCATGCCTTCGATATTTTTGAACTGTTCGAATTTTTCCGCCCAATAAACCAATTCAAGCGATCCGTCGTGATGTTCCAGCAAGGTGGTACAGCTTTCGACCCAATCACCATCGTTGCAATAGAGTACTGAGTTGATTTCCTTAATTTCCGCATGATGGATATGCCCGCAGACAACGCCATCCACACCGCGCTCTTTAGCGAGCCGTGCCAGTGCGTCTTCGAAGCTGCTGATATAACTGACCGCATTTTTAACCTTCAATTTCAAATACGCAGCCAAGGACCAGTAAGAGTAGCCAAAGACTTTCCGCAGGCCATTGAGATGCCGGTTCATCCACAGCAATGCATCGTAAGCTGCGTTGCCGAGCATTGCGATCCAGCGACTGTGTTTGACAATAACGTCGAATTCATCGCCATGCATGACCAGCAGTTTCTTGCCATCAAAGGTTGTGTGGACATAATCCAGATGAATTTCGAGATTACCGAATACATGGCCTACGCAATCACGCAGGGCTTCGTCATGATTGCCGGGGACATAGATCACCTTGGTGCCATGCTTGGCCTTGCCCAGAATTGAGCGAATGACGTTGGTGTGTTCCTGGGGCCAGTAGGGATTCTTCTTGATCCCCCAGAAATCGACGATATCGCCAACCAGAAATAGATACTCCGTTTCGACCGAATGCAGGAAATGCAGCAGCGCTTGCGCCTGACAGCCCCGGAAACCGAGATGTATATCTGATATCCATACGCTTCTAACTTTCATGGGTGCAGTTTTATTGACCATCGTATCGTTCTTTATTGAATTGAAGATGATGATCAGATTAAAGCGAATTTGTGAAATTACTTTGACGTATTTGTTAAGATTTGATGAAACTTTTATTAAAAACGAAAATGCTGAATTTTTGGAGAAAAAATAAGGCAACCATATACCCGGGGAAGTAGATAGGAGTTGCATATGGTCGCCTTACAAGGGGCACGCTCGATTGCCATAATAGCAATCGAATGTTACAGAACGATTAAACAGCAAAAAGAGATATATAAGAAATATGCGCATGCGCCGGAAACCTGCTTTGTTGCTTCTGGCTGTGGCGTTTTTTATTCCAGATGCATGCAATTGGCGTAATAGGTCACCGTTGCAGGCCAATCGGAAAAAATACCGAGTATGCCGACATCCTGCGCCAGCACATGTAAAACCGGGTACATAGCGCCGTCGTCGTTGTTGATGATGGCGCCACCCGGATCAGCCGGATTGGGATTCCGGCCATTCAATGTCTGGAAATAAAAGCCGCGACTGCCACCATCCTCACCACTGCCATCAGTCAACGGGCTGCCACGCTCCAATGTCCAAGTGATGATATTCAGTCCCGCATCTTTAGCTGCTTTTGCGTAGTGCGAAGGCACAATTTCGCCGTTTTCCATTTCAAGCAGCATCCACATCGGCGGCGCAATGATTTTGATGCCGCATCGGAATGCTTGGGGATTTCAGTTCCGGCGTCATTTTGACGCCCAGTTTCTGAAACAGTGCGATACTTTCCCGGTGCGTCAGAACGGTGCCGCGCGCCGCATAAAGATCTGTTTTCCGGTCAGCCGTGCCTTGCATATATTCAACCACGCGGGTTGCCTGCGGATCGGCAGCATCCATCTTTCCTTTCAGCGATTTGAACTCGGCTAGCGTAATGTCGCTGGCACAGCATTGCGCCATGGCAGGCGTGACCAGGCTACCGTCAACGTCAAAAACAGCAGGCTGGAACGGTACCGAACATTTGTCCGTCAGTGGTGTTTCCAGAATATCGGTCGTGGTGTGCAGGTCGCATTGCGAATGGCGGCATACCAGTTCTTTATCCCGGGTAAAAGTAACATCGCACTCAATAATCCCTGCACCCATCCTGGCCGCAGCTTCGTATGATTCCAGCGTATGCTCGGGAAACCGCAAGGGCGCGCCACGATGGCTAATAGAGAAGTCGGTGCGCTTAAATGGACCTTCTTTACAACGTTCCAGCTTTTCTTTTAATGCCCCCTGATTCATTGCCCGAATCAGCAAAAAGGGCCGCGCCCCTAATTGAATATTCGAATTCTGACCTTTAGCGCCACTTCGCGCGGATGCATCGCCTCTGATGCTACAACCTGCCGCCAGTAACGTCAGAATAAGTGCGATAACGCCCGTCAGCATGATGCGATTCATGTTGCGCTCCTTTTGTTCATTGTCGCAGTCATGCAATAACCCGGCGTATAAGCATAACACAAATTGCCGATAATTTATATTATGTTATATTATGGCGCAAAGTTACAAAATTGCTGCGCGCTTTCTGCAATATGCTTCAAGGCGCTTTTCAGCGTGCCTGTTTCGCAGGTTAGCCAAGTGTCGACATAAGAGCCGTAATTCTTCCGGATCAACGCCTGCTTCAAGCAGGCGTTTTTTTTCCTTTGCAGCATGCCGATAATAGCGCCGCTTCGCAGTAGCATAGCGGGCATAGCGAATAGACCAGTAAATATTCCGAAGTTTGGAAAAATCAGACATGATACTAAAAACGAGCAAAGCCATTAACGATGTCATGACAGCGATCCACCGGAAAATCTCTAATTATCGTAGTGTATTGATCATAACAAACACAGCCACGTGTATCGCTAGAAAAGCAAGATTTAGGGATTCTCGATGGAAGAATAACCTCAGAAGAGGAATTACTAGAAATATCGTGAGCATAAGGCTTTTTCACGGTTTTCAATTTCGATACTTCGGTTTTTAGGTTATTAGTCAAAGAATCTATCATTATCATCGAGCTTTTATCGAGAAAATAGAAAGAAAAACTCAAAATAACTGCAATCAAGCAAAGATCAAAAACCAATCTTTTACCAGAATAATATCTGTAGTAGCGCAAAAACCGATAAGCAAAACGCATAAACCCCCCAGACAAGTAAATGAAAGGTTTAGCGGCAAGCAACCAGAAATATAAACCCATTTAGCAGTAAGGGCGGATGATTAAGGAAGTCAATGTATGAGGCAAAAGCGAAAATTGAAGGGTCTTTTTGTTTAGCAGGACAGGAAGGAGCAGCGGAGGCTGCGCGGCTTCGCAAATCACGCTGGCGCGTGTACCCGTTTACGCCGACTTACCACCCCTTAGACATCCCACGCGGCGGCAAGGCCGCGCGGGAGCCCCTGTCTAGGAACCTGTAAGATCGGCTACTGGTCGTAGTCTTCCATCCGGATCCGGATGGAAATTTTGAGATCTGTAATATTTTCTGCTAGACGGCGGAGGATTTAATAACGGCGGTGAAGTCAGACCATTGTTCAATCCGGAAGGCGCGAATATCACGAACTGACTTCGGAAACCATGTCCTGGCACGCAGCGCCTGGATAGCAAGAAAAAGATTGGCCATGTTTTCATCATCAGTGACATACAGGCTGCCCTGAACGCGGCGGAAACCATATTCACCGAGTACCGCACCAATCTCAGTATATGCCTGTGTCACGCCCTTTTCATGATACTTCTCTGTATCGGAGACAACTAAATCAAAAGCAACGGCATACATTAACGCGCCTCCGGATCGTCAATTAAGTGCGTCAATCGATATTCAACCTTTTCGCCTGTTTCAATCAATGTGACTTCAATCATCCAATCCCCATCGTTTAGCTGATGAAGAGCTTGACCTACTTCATACTTCGGGCCGAACAAACCAAAGCTTTTGATCTTGCCAACCGGAATAGTTGCTTGCATGTCGTTTCCCCTAGTTAGAAAGCAAATTAATTTCAAAACCAACATCATGCAGAGCGGAAACAGCAGCATCGAGCGTTTTAAAGGCGCGAGGTTGTTTAGTACGTGCATCAACAAGAGGGCGAAGCGGATTTGAATTATCAGCCAATAAAACAAACCAACCTGGTTGAAATGGCATACGCTCTATTGCAAATTTAGACAAATACCCCATCTCAAAATCACGCTTGGCCAATTGCATTGTGTAGTTCATAGTATTAACTCCGGACATTCAATATAGCATTATTGTATATTACAATATCAGTTTTTGTCAATACGTTTTTGTGTTTTTGTATGGTCAATTAAGCGGTCTTGCATTGCGAGTAAATGCAATCTGATCAACACCATCAATAATATCGTTACAACGTTTTAGTGGAAATCCATCTATCCGGTTGGTGAACTGGTCATAGCAAACGCAGTTGTCATAGTTACGGCGGATGCATGATTTAGGTATTCTAGGCGCTTTGGCCAGTTCGGGATAATTGGTATCACGCGGCAGATAGTAATAAATATGTGGTGCAGCTTCGAGCGGTAATACCTTTTCGTCATTGTTTGATTGTTGAGGTTTTGCCGGTTGGGAAGATAATGAATAACTGGCGGTCGGTATTTCAGGTAATACTGTTTCAATGGTTTCAGTGGATCCAAACATGTTGAACATCGAGGACTGGGACATCATATAGCTGATGAAGATCAGCAAGAAAGCAACGAGACCACCAAGGAACAATAGACGCTTGGGCAGTCTGAGTCCCTTTTTCTGAAGATCGGTTACGCCGTCATCGCTTTTATACAGCTTGAGTGCATCAACGGGAAAGTCATATTTCCGGCTTTCATCCCGTGAAAATTGAAGATCATCCCGTACTTGTCCGGATTCGGAATATTTGATGCCCAATGCATTGCGTTCTAAGTGGATATGACGGCCTACAAGCCGCCGGAGCGCTACATCCAACTGTGTAGGCGTTTGGGCTGTGATAATCCAATCCTGAGCGATTGAGCGCGATTCTGCAAGGTGTGAGTCGATGAATTCGGGTGCGGGTTTGCCAGCTATGCGGCTTGGCCAGATTTTCTTGCCCTCATCGACAAAGTAGATAGTGCCGGATAATCTGCCGATATCCTCAATCATTGTTTGATTGGCCACTGCATTTTGCATGCTTTGCAACGGATAATACGCACCGCCGCCCTGCCATTCTCTGACACCGACAATAACTGCATTATCAGGGTAGTAGGAATGTTCGGTTAACAGCTTTACGGCAAGTGCAGTTTTGCCAGTGCCAAGCGCACCGGTGATCAGTGTAATCATGTTAACCCCCTGATGGCGGATTGATCCAGGTCAGTGACGGTTTGACCGCCAACCAGGTTGCTTTTGCAAGCAAGCTGGAAACAATAAGGGAAAGTCCCTCAAAGACTCCAAACATAGCAAGGAGACCAAGAACCGATTGGCCAACAGCGCCACCGCCAATGGTAGAGAGTTGGTCAATTGCCATGTCTCGAAGCATGATTGACAGCTCATAGATGATATAGAAGCTGGTTACAGCAACGCCAATCTTGATCAACAAACTGACGACAAAGGTTGACAACATGACTGGCAAGGCGTTGAGACCCAACCAGCGAATGGCCGAGAGTATCGGCGTGATGAATGGCGCCAATGGAGTAGCCATGGTTAACCCCCTGTAACAATTATGCGGATGGCCGCGATTGCAGATAGCATCAGGATGATGCCGCGTATGATATCAGCCAGGTCACAGATAGGCTGAAAGGTGATGCTGAATTGCTGACCCATCGCTTCAAATTCAATGGGAGCCGGACAGCTGGCAGCAACTGAGAATATCTCGGTGCTTAAGGTTTGGCCGGTCTGGGTTTTGATATCAAAATTTGATTCACCAGGTAGCGTGTCATCAAAGTTCGGAGCACTGCCAAAATCCAACTCCGGAACATTAACATTGATAGGCCCAATAGACCCAGAACCATCGCCTATACTACTGCCGGTCTGCGTAGTAGAACCAGAACTTATTAAATTACCACCACTATCATAAACATTGGTGGTTGTCGTTGTAGATCTACCACCATCACTGTTAATGGTCGTTGTGGTATTTGTGGTTGTAGTGTTGCCCGTTACACTATCTGTAGATGTGGATGAACCACCGGTATAAGTACTACTGGAGGGCAGGCAGGAAGCAATGCCGTTAACTTCTGCATAACCGGTTTGTGGCGGACAGTCGGAAGGTTTTGTTGGTCGACCGCCGTTTTCAGATGGAACACCCTCTGGCGCATTTGCGCCAGTGACATCATCACCAGAACAGGATGATCCTGTGAATGTCCAGCCAGAACACCAATTGCTGGTGACTGTGCCTGTAATTGGATCATTTGAAGAAATACAGGAGCCGCCTGAAGATATGCTGCAATTGTTACTACATCCAGACGATCCAGAGCCCTCAACAAACCCGGAACCAAAAAATGAGCCAGATTCAGGGCATGCCTCTTCACAAGTGCATTGTGTACCCGTATTTACATAGCCATCAGGACAACTGCCAGAATAAAGAGCGATAGGACTAACCAACAGATTACTACCATCTTGATTTTTGACCTGACATTGAGTTGCACTAATAGCAGTACCAGACTTGTTAGCACCCCAAAAATTATTTGATGCAGCTTTAGAACAACTCAGCTCGGGAGTAGGAGCCTCAGAATAAGCACAAAGGCCACCAGTACAATACTTTTGAATGGGTGTAGATGAAGGATAACCGGCAGGACATTGAGATGAATACACGCTACTTGAAAAGCAGGTAAATAACAAGAATGGCAGAAGCCAGAACAAAGCCCTGTAAAGATTCGATAAACATTGCACAGTCACCCCCTGTAGAACATACGGGTTAAAAGATTCCACGAAGCAGCAATGGCGCATGACAAAAGCAAAGCACCGATCAGAAGCGAAACATCAGACCAGGCAAGATTGGCCAGACCTTGAGGATTGCTTACAAAGATGGGCATGGAATTGTCAGAACAGTTGATAACGTAGCCATCCGTGGAAGATGTCATCACCGGGTATGCCGGTGTGTTGCATTCGATTGAATTTGTCATGATTAAGAAGGGGAAGGTTGCCCTTCCCCCAGTTCGGATTATGCGAACGCGCCGCGGATGAGTTTCCAGGCTGCCAGGAGACCTAAGGCAAGAAGGAAGGCCGCACCAACAACCGGAATGGCTGTGTTAACAGCAGCAAATTGAGCAATGGCCGCTGTTACATCGTCAGCCATGTCCGCATGAGCATTGACACCGAAAAGAGCCAAGAAAGTACCCAAAACAGAAGCAATATAAATACGTAAAGAATTCATTTTTGAAACTCCTATATAGTTGAATGGTGCGGAATTGCACCTTTGAGACCTCGCGACAGTCTCAAAGCTGGAATTCATTCACCAACCACTTTTAATTGTGGAAAATCATCTTCAAGGCTGTACCAGTCGGGAATGGACAACGGTTTCATTTCAACGATACGAACCTTGACCGGGAAGGTTTCTATGTTGCGGGGTTCGGTTATATCAATGCCGTAATCACGCAGAACTTTGGCATGACGGAAAAAGGTAGCTCTGGACATTAACTGACGCAAATCTTTACCAGCCATCCATGCAGCGGCGTGTACCCTACTATTTGACGGTATTGCATCGAGTATGTCCGGTTCATCTGTACGGTCAACGGCATTGAAAACTTCCGTTTGCTCATGAAAAACCTGTATCAGCTTTTCATCGCTGATGTTCTTTATATCAACCATGTCCAGATCGTTTAATAATCTGCGTTTCAGTTCAATTTCCACTCTGACGACTCCTTGTTCTTTGCACCATTGATAAACTGAGTCTGATTCCGGTGTTCCATGCTTGGCCATTTCAATGTGTTTGATGTAGGCTTTGAGCATGTGGCGGGTATTCGACCACCAGACTGATTCATCCCCTGCCCGGCCTTTTTTCATTCTTGAAATAGACCGGCTTGCAAGCCATCGGATAAGGTGACGGGCTTGCGATTCCGAACCCGTTGCAAAGTTAGCGGTAAGGTCGATACGCGATATTCTCGCACCTGGTATGTCTCCTTTACCAACTGCATTGATAATTGTTCCGGCATGAAAAGATGGTAATCCTCGAGATAGCAGTATTCGATTACATTTTTCAAATGTTCCCGACCATCCAGCATTGAATAGGTTGTCTTTGCGACAAAACCGGCCGGGGTTGCCACTGAGTGATACATGACGACCGTCAGATTTGATATTGATTCGGGTTTCGTAACTGCCGGAAAACTTTGCGGGGCGAACTCTTTCAAAACGCGCATTACCTTCTGGATCGTAGTCGACATTGATTCCCCCGGTGTAGATCGGGAACGGTTCTGCTTCTGTATGTAATTGAGAAATGGTGAGCCAATCGATAAAGATTTCATGAGCCATACTCGAAAAGACAACTAAAAATTAATCAGAAAAAGTATCAAAAAGTCTCATATTGAGACTGAACGGCATAGTGTTACTAGCCGTTACGAGAGTCGAGGTGAAGAATAACCCCGCCCCCCGCGCTGCCCGGCCTTCGGCTTTTCGGGCATGCGCTCGGGCGGGGGCAAACATGGAAGGAAACATAAATCTGTCCATAGGATCGCCTGTAACGATTTCCGCACGAAAACACATACCCACCCCCACAATTAAGAATTGACCGCTTTAGGAGGCGCTGCAGATGTCGTACCGGTGACAATTTGAGATATCTTTCCCCTATAAAGAACCGGTTCAAGGGTAAGCTCGAGTGAGCAGGGAAATTTGAAGCTTTCAAATTGTTTAAGCGCTTCTGGTTCAAGTGCCATTTCACCGACCTCATAGCCATAGCCTTGGATGGTGATTTTTGCGTTTGAAGATGTTTCGATAGGCACTACAACAAAAATAGATGCCATGTCGAAAGGGTTTCCGGATTCTTTGGCTATACCGTTCATGCGTTTAACGCCGAGTACTTGTGTTTTCATTTTTAATGCTCCGTGAAGTTGAAAAGGTTCATGACCGAGCACCGAAGCACAAGGTCATGAACTGAGGAAAACTAATCAGAAGTAAGCGTGATTAGAAGGAAGCTGCTTATGGGTGCTTGCCGGTTCTGAATGAGCAACCGGCAAGCTAGGGGTAGACGTTGGATATTGGCGGAATGGAAGGTCTTTCCTAATTTTGAATACAGCTTTAAAAGCTTCAAGATGACTGCTGAAAAGCATGATGCCATGCTTGTCCATTACATACCTGGGGAAAGATGAATCAGTCCTCCAGAGCGTTACAATGTAACCAGATGCCATTGGCTCGATACGGGCATAGTCAGCACCCTTGATGTTTTCTTTAGTTAATTTATTCATTTTTTTACCCCTGTTTGACTTGTGGAAAGGCGAACTATATGATGTTTGAATCTTAACACCGTATAAATTTATACGGACAATAACCGAATAAATTTATATGGTCAAGAAAGAAAAAGAGGTAAATATGAAAATCTATATAGAAAAAGCAGAGAAAAAAGCCGGAACACAAATAAAACTTGCTGAAATATTAAATATTTCAGATGCTTATATCAGAAATGCAAAAAAGGGAAGATCGGGGTTGCCAGATGCAATATGCATCAAACTAGCTGACTATATAGGTGAAGACAGAATAAAAATTATCGCAGCAAGCAACTTAGTAACAGAGAAAGACGAAGAAAGAAAAAAGATTTTTGAAAGCTGTTTAAGCTGGTTTATCGTGGTGATTTTTGCATCAACCATGACAGTTATGACGCCCTCACCTGTCGAAGCCAGTACACACACCGTACAACAAGAAAACAGTTTATATTATGTTATATAATGGCGCAAAGTTACGAAATTGCTGCGCGATTTTTGCGGTATTCTTCGAGACGCTTTTCAGCATGCCTGTTTCGCAAGTTAGCCAAGTCCCGACATAAGAGCCGCAATTCTTCCGGATCAACGCCTGTCTCAAGCAGGCGTTTTTTTTCATTCTCAGCATAACGATAGTAACGCCGCTTCGCGCTGGCATAACGAATAGACCAGTAATGATTAAAAAGCCTGGAAAACATAAGAAAGTTGACAATTCAGTAATTTTCAATGAATACGATAAAATCAATTGAAAATTTACCCCGAAAACAATACGGCTTTAGAATGAAAAAAGATTATCAAAGAAAAGAATGTAAATGACGATAAAAATAAAAAATGTTCTGGAGCAATCAATATGTATGTAACCTGAGTTCGGGATAAGAAAAGAAGAGGTGGAC
>CAYXFV010000069.1:0-14423 GCA_964464365.1 uncultured Nitrosomonas sp.
ACGCAAAAAGGCAGACGTCCACCTCTTCTTTTCTTATCCCGAACTCAGGTTAAGTTTAGATACTATGCCTCAGCTGAAAGTCCGAAAGGAAATGCAAACAGGGATACGATAACGGATTTCTCCCATCAGCAGGATGACAAAATTGTGCTCACTGGAATTAATAGAGATACCGGGAAGTATGATTCATCCGGGTCGAATCCGCTCCGATATAGCGACCTGTCATTTGACTATGCGACAAAAATATTTACTGCGCATATCACTAATGGGAATGACCTCGAGATACAGTTAACTGGCGTTAATAATTTTAATGTTGTCCGCGATGTTATTATTGAAGCGCCAATACAAATACCGCTATTCCCGCTACTGCCACCACCATTATTTAATGGGTTTGATGGATTTGATTGGGATGATCTCCAGATACAATTAACCGGTATTAATAATAATTTAATTCCTGAATACGATGCTATATTTTGAGAAAACTGTAAACAGGCGCGTAGATTAAACTGAGTGTTGATGCGTCTCATTTTGTAACAGTACGCCTCCCCCAGGAATAGGTAACCGCTATTCCTGGGAGGTTACCTTTACGCGATCCTTTACACTGCCCTTTTTTGATCATTCACGCATTACGCCTGCCCGCTTCCCAGCAGTCGATGATAAAAGGCTAACCGCCTGGCGTTGATTTCGCCCTGATTTACGGCATAAACCAGAGCGCAGCCAGGCTCGTTCAGATGTCGGCAATTGTGGAATTTGCATTGTCCGATATAGGGATGGAATTCAATAAATCCCCACGCCAGATTTTCAGGTTTGATGTGATGAAGTCCAAACGCCTGAATACCGGGAGAGTCGATGATAGCGCTGTTGCCATCGATATGATAAAGACGCGAATGGGTGGTCGTGTGGCAACCGGAATCCAGCACGGTTGAAATTTCAGCTGTTGCACGCTGTGCTTCGGGAACCAGGGCGTTCAGAATAGTCGATTTACCCATGCCGGATTGACCGGCAAGAACACTCAGTCGATTTTCCAGATACGGCTCAAGCATGGCGATGTTATGGATTGCACTCAGTTTCAGTACGGGATAGCCGAGTGTTTCATACAATTCAAGCACGCTAGCCGCAGCTTGCGTCGGCTCGGCCAGATCGGTTTTATTGAGTACGATAATCACTGGAATATTCTGATTTTCAGCGGCGACAAGGCAGCGGTTAATCAGTTCTTCGCTGAAACTGGGCACGGCAGCGACAACGATAATGATCTGCGTGACATTGGCAGCGATGATTTTTTCCTTGAAGGCATCACTGCGGTACAGCAGCGTTTTGCGCGGCAGGATTTTTTCGATGACACCCTGACCAGGGGTCGTTATTCTGAATTCAACCTGGTCGCCGCAGGCAATGCCCCCTTTTTTGCCACGCATTTCGCACGAAAACCATTCCCCGGTTGTCGTTTCAACCCGATAGTGCTGGCCAAAAACAGCACTGGCCAGACCAATCTGTAAAGGCGCTACTGCTTTTGCTTTACTGGCGTGAGGCGCGTTCAAATGGTAAACAGTTTATCCACTTTGGCAGCGCAGATAAAATCATTCTCGGATAAACCATTGATGGCATGCGTGGTATAGACGACATCACATCGATTATAGCCAACCGTGATATCCGGATGATGGTCTTCCCGGTGCGAAATCCAAGCCAGTGCATTAACAAAGGCCATTGTTTGATAGTAATTCTTGAACGCATAGGTTTTACAGATGTGCTGATCCTGCAATGCCCACCCTTCCAGCTGCTTCAGAAGAGCGGCGGTTGTTTCAGCCGTCAGTGGCGCAATACCGCCTTCACAAGGTTTACACTGTTGTGTCGCGAGTTCATTCATTGTTTCGTTCCTTCAAACCGATCATATGTCATTGCGTTCAATGCGCCTGACGCTGCAAATGGGCAACCCGGATTGCAGCGGGCGGGTGCGAATCGTAAAAAGTCGAATGCAGCGGATCCGGTGTCAACGTGGCGGCATTATCCTGGTAAAGTTTGACCAGCGCACGGATCAAATTATCCGCTGAGGCATTCTGCGCGGCATAAGCGTCGGCTTCAAATTCATGTTTACGTGAATAAATGCTGGATATCGGATGAAACAGAAATGTAAATACCGGCAAGACCAGAAAAAAAAGCAGTAATGCCATGGCGGTTGAAGGAACGGCGTCAACGGACACGCCCAGACCTTCATAAAACCATACCTGATTCATCAGATAACCCAGTAACCAGAAAAACAACAGGCTCATGACAAATGAAGTCACGATGCGCTTGAGCACGTGCCGGTGTTTGAAGTGGCCCAGTTCATGCGCGAGCACAGCTTCAATTTCAGCAGGCTCCAGACGCGAGAGCAACGTGTCAAAGAAAACAATGCGTTTTGTTTTGCCAAAACCGGTAAAGTAAGCATTGCCGTGACTGCTGCGCCGCGAGCCGTCCATGACAAACAAGCCACTCGACTTGAAGCCGCATTTTTTCAGCAGTTGTTCAATACGTTCTCTCAATGAGGAATCTTCCAGCGGCGTGAATTTGTTAAACAGCGGCGCGATCCAGGTTGGAAACACAGCCAGCAGGAACAAATTGAAGATAATCCAGGCAACCCACGCATAAAGCCACCAGTTCTCCCCCATTTTCTCCATCAGCCACAGAAGGCCGAATAACAATGGTGCGCCCAACAGTGCCGTCAACATTGCCTGTTTGATAAGATCGGCGAAAAACATGCCGGGTGTCATCTTGTTGAAGCCGAATTGCTCTTCGATCACAAAAATGCGGTAATAACTCAGCGGTATTTCGAACAGCCCCATAATCAGAAAGGTACTCAAAATCAGTACCATCCCGTGAATAATCGGGTCGCTGAACCATTCCAGCCAGAACGTGCTGAGTGCATTCAAGCCACCGCCCAATGTAAAAACAAGCAGCAGCGCGGTATGCAGAAAAATACCGGGATAACCAGCGCGCGTTTTGGCACAGGTATAATGGGCGGCTTTATTATGATCCGCCAGACTGATCTGGCTGGCAAAATCCTCCGGCACTTTGTCCTGATGCGCACGTACATGACGGATATGACGTGTCGACAGCCATATCTGGATCGCTGTCGTGAGTAACAAGGCGACAATAAAAATTAATGTAAATGATGGCATAAGCATAACTCTTAAATTATCGATAATGAAAAATGACGACGTATTATCAATATGACACAATACAATAGATTATATTCAATCAAAACTCAAAACCGACATTCTGGAATTTATTAATCATTATGGCACAAGAAAACAATAACCATAACCTCATTTGGATTGACATGGAAATGACCGGGCTTGACCCGGATAACGATCGCATTATTGAAGTCGCAACGGTCATTACCGATGGCCAGTTGAATACCATCGCCGAAAGTCCTGTGATGGTTGTTTCTCAGTCTGATGCAATACTTGACGGCATGGATAAATGGAATCAATCCACGCATGGAAAATCCGGATTGATCGATAAAGTGAAACTTTCCCGATTGTCCGAAGCGGATGTCGAAGCACAGATGCTCGCTTTTTTGCAGCAACACATTCCTTCCGGAATTTCACCGATGTGCGGCAATTCGATTTGCCAGGATCGGCGCTTTATGGCGCGCTGGATGCCCCAGCTGGAAGCCTATTTTCACTACCGTAATCTGGATGTCAGCACCTTCAAGGAACTTGTCAAACGTTGGAAACCGGGAATTGCAGCCGGACTGAAAAAAGAAGGTAAACATGAAGCACTGGCGGATATTTATGATTCCATTAATGAACTCAAATATTACCGCGAACATTTTATAGCAGGCTAATTAAAATAATGTCACAATGCTTTTGCGAATCATACAATGACTAACGAACGATTCATTGCTTGTTAAAATGAATCCGAAGCCTTGACAGCGTGCCTGTGACACTGGCTTAACATTGGCCTTTGTACAGGTTTATCATTCAACCAGAAGGAGACAAAACATGCTTCAAAAAAACAAATCGATATTAACCGTTGCAGTCGGCGCTTTATTTATTTTCACATTTGCGGCCCCCGTCGTTGCTCACGGGCCGGGACATGACGACGGTCATGATCAGTGTAAGCACTGTGAAAAGAAAATAGCCAAAATGGATACCGACGGTGATGGCAAAATCAGCCGTGTGGAATTCATGAAATTCCACGGTGATAAATTTGACAAGCATGATTTGAATAAAGACCGTTTTCTGGATGCGGATGAAATCCATTACATGATGGAAGATATGCACAAAAAAATGCATGGCGGCGATCATGGCCATAAGGATGGTGCTGATGGACATTCACATGACAATGGCGAGAGTAAGGACGACGGCGATAGTCATGGACACGGTCATAGCCACGATCACGGTCATGACCACTAAACCGGCTGGTTATAATCGGTTATAGCTCAGAATAGGTTTAACAATAGGTTTACAGGTAAGAACACCGCTGAAATACAGACCGTATTTCAGCGGCTGGCAATCAGTATATCAATAGTATCAGTGATATCAGTGCCGCAATCCGGCGGGTTCAGCCGTCGTTTTTTTCTGCTCCAGCGGTTGCGGATCAAGCACTGCAACGGTCAGTTGATCGTCATTAAAGTATTTTTCCGCCACTGCACGAATCTGATCCGCGGTAACAGCCCGCAGCTTCTCCAGAATGGTATCGATGTCCCTGTAGGATAATCCGATACTTTCCAGCCGACCGATTTGCATCGCCTGCGCAAAAATCGAGTCCAATTGAAAAACCTGCCCGGCGACAACTTGTGCTTTGACACGATTCAATTCTTCTTCCGTGACTTTCTCTTCAATTAATTTCCTGATTTCCGTGCGTATCGCCTGTTCCAGTTCTTCGACTGTCTTTCCCGGGCTCGGTGTGCCGCTCAGAAAAAACATGCCCGGCCCCCGGCCTGTTGCGCTATAACCCGCACTGGCAGAATTGGCGATCTGCAGTTCACGCACCAGCGATTTATTCAACCGGGCCGAAGCATAACCATCCATAATGCCTTCCAGCATGCCCAGAGCAAAAGGCTCCCAGTCATTCTGGATATCTTTGATGACGGGCACATGATAACCCATAATGAGATAAGGCATTTCGGCAGGCGCCTTGACTGTGATACGTTTTATACCCAGTTGCGGCGGTTCGATTTGCGGCTTGCGTTCCTCAAGCGATAGCAGCGAGCGCTGAGGTATCTGGCCGTAATGTTTCTCAACCAATCGTCTGACTTCTTCAGGGTTAACATCGCCGACAATAACCAGAATGGCATTATTAGGCGCATACCAGAGATCGTACCATTGCTGCGCATCATGCCGCGTCATGTTTTCAAGGTCGTTCATCCAGCCGATAACAGGTCGCTTGTAAGGATGCGATTGATAAGCCACCGCCATCATCTTTTCAAATACCAGCGCGCGTGCCTGATCGTCAGTACGCAAACGCCGCTCTTCCATGACAACATTGATTTCTTTGGCAAACTCTTCTTCAGTCAGCTGCAAATTGTACATACGATCCGATTCCAGTTCTATCGCCAGGGCCAGGTGATCTTTATGCAATTGCTGAAAATAGCCCGTGTAATCGCGGCTGGTGAATGCATTTTCACGTCCACCGGCAGCAGCAATGCGCTTGGAAAATTCACCGCCGGGTACCTTTTCAGTACCTTTAAACATCATATGTTCCAGTACATGGGCGACACCTGTGACGCCATTCAGCTCATCAACGCTGCCGGCTTGATACATCAGCAACGAAACGATAACCGGCGAACGGTGATCTTCCTTGACAATCAGCTTCAGACCGTTGTCGAATCTGTATTCATGCGGATTGGCAGACGCAGCGGACAAACCGCCGGAAACAAGGGCCACCATGAAAAAAGCGATCGAACAAGTAATAAAGTAAACTGGCTTCATTTTTGCTAACCTAAGAATGATTAAACAGAATAAAATTGACGTTTGTGAGATGTTAGTACAATAGTACAACGGAGATAGAGCCTAGCAGAATGTTTAATTTTTTTAAATCCAAAAAAGACCGCGCCGAAGAAGAAAAGGCCATCGAAAAAGAAGATGCGGCGCCAATCGCTCCATCGAGCAGTGACGAACATCAGGATACCGCAGAGACACCCGTTACAGCCGAAGCCACGGCAGATACAGACACAAGCGAAGTAGCGCAGGAAGCAGCCAAACCGTTGAGTTTTGCGAGCAAACTCCGGCTCGGGCTGGCACGCACACGGCAAAATCTGGGCAAGCAACTGTCGGGTTTGTTTGGCGGCGGTGGCAAGATTGACGAAGATCTTTATGAAGAACTGGAAACCATTTTATTAACAGCAGATACCGGCATCAACGCAACGACGCAATTGCTCGAAGATCTACGTAAACAGGTCAAGAAAAAGGGATTGACCGATGCCGCGGAATTGAAAGCAGCATTGAAGGAATCGCTGATCGAAATGCTCAAGCCGCTGGAACGTCCACTGGATACGACAACAAACAACCCCTTCGTCATTATGATCACCGGCGTCAACGGTGTCGGCAAAACAACATCGATCGGTAAACTGGCGAAATATTTTCAATCGCAAGGCCAATCCGTCCTGCTCGCTGCAGGAGATACCTTCCGGGCTGCCGCGCGTGAACAACTGATGGCCTGGGGTGAACGCAACAATGTGACGGTCATTGCGCCGGATGCCGGGGCGGATAAAAAAAGTGATCCGGCTGCGGTAATTTTTGATGCCATTAATGCGGCCAAAGCACGTGGAATCGATATTGTACTGGCGGATACCGCCGGGCGTTTAACCACGCAATTGCATTTGATGGAAGAAATTAAAAAGGTAAAGCGCGTTATCGGCAAAGCGATTCCAGATGCACCGCACGAAGTCATGCTGGTCCTTGATGCAAACACCGGTCAGAATGCCGTAACACAGGTCAAGGCTTTCGACGATGCACTTGACGTCACCGGATTGATTCTGACTAAACTCGACGGCACGGCCAAAGGCGGTGTCGTTGCCGCCATATGCGGGCAGTATCCGGACAATCCACCGGCGCTTCGGTTTATCGGTGTTGGAGAAGGTGTAGACGATCTGCGGCCATTCAGCGCCAGCGATTTTGTCGATGCCATGTTTGATTGATCATTAACAACCCGGACGTACAATTCCAGCGATGATTCAGTTTCGGCATGTCAGCAAACGTTTTCCTGATGGTTACATGGCGTTGAACACGATTGACCTCAATATTGAAGCCGGTGAAATGGTTTTTGTGACAGGTCATTCCGGCGCGGGCAAAAGCACACTGCTTAAATTAATTGCCGCCATCGAACGCCCGACATCGGGCAGCATTACCATCAGCGGTCAGAATATCGCGCAGCTTAAGCCGGCTGTATTGCCATTTCTGCGCCGCAAGATCGGCTTTGTTTTTCAGGATCATAAATTGCTGTTCGACCGTAATGTTTTCGAAAATGTACTGCTGCCATTGCAAATCAGTGGTTTTGATCGGAACACTGCGGCCAGCCGCATACGCGCTGCGCTCGATAAAGTTGGTCTGCTGGGAAAAGAAAAAGCCATGCCGGTCACCCTCTCGGGGGGCGAGCAGCAGCGGCTGTGCATCGCACGCGCTGTCGCACATCGCCCTGCGATTCTGATTGCCGATGAGCCTACGGGTAATCTTGATTCAGTTTACGCGCAGGACATCATGGCGATGTTTTATTCATTTCATCAGGTCGGCGTCACGGTGCTGATCGCGACACATGATTCAGGGTTACTGGAAGGTAACAAGCATCGCATTATCGCATTGCAACACGGGAAACTGGCAGCATGATCGGCGCATGGCTTAATCAACACAGGTTTGTTTTCATTCTGGCGATCAAGCGGCTGCTGTCCGCGCCGATCACTAATCTGCTCAGTATTCTGGTGATGGGTATCGCCATCAGTCTGCCAGCCGGTGTCTATACACTGATGGAAAATCTGCACACCATTTCCGGTCAGACATCCCTATCGCCGCAGATCAGTCTTTTTCTTAAGCAGCAGGCAACTCAGGATGACGTTGATCACATCAGAACAAAGCTGGCAGAAAACAAGTTTATCGTGCATTTTCAATTTGTCCCCAAAGATCAGGCGTTGTATCAATTGCAGCTGGACAATGGACTCACCGAAGCTGTGCAGAGTCTGGCACACAACCCCCTGCCCGATGCATTTATCGTGGTTACACAGGATGTTGGCGCCGATATCATTGATCAACTGCATGCCAATATGCAGACCTGGCCGGCAATCGAACATGTGCAGTTTGACTCGGCATGGGCAAAGCGCCTGGAAGCGCTGCTGAATTTTGGTCGCGTGCTGGTGCTGGTTTTATTTACATTACTCAGCGTGGCCATTGTTGCCATCATGTTCAATACCATACGGCTGCAAATTCTGACACGGCAGACAGAAATCGAAGTGTCCAAACTGATTGGTGCAACAGATTCTTTTATCCGGCGTCCTTTTTTATATTTCGGCGCGATACAAGGTTTTGCAGGCGGCGTTACCGCCTGGCTGATCATTACCTTTGTTTTGCAGATTCTGAGCGATGAACTCCAGGCGATTGCCGGGCTGTACACGATGGATTTGCAATTGCAGCCGCTCGGATATGATGATACCGCCAGCCTGTTGCTGTTTGCGACATGGCTGGGCTGGCTGGGCGCGCGCGTTTCAGTGGCAAACCATCTCTGGCAGATTGAACCGCGTTAGCGTTAATATCGGCATTTTACCGCATTGTGATGTGTACGCCATTTTTTACCATAAAAACTAAACTTGTTGTCACATTAGCACTCTTACCTCGAGAATGCTAAAATAAGCAATAAACATTTTACTATCGATCATATATTAGTTAGAGAGAGGAGCATATTACGATGAATGCTTTAATGATGCCTGCAATGAGCAGCAGTATTGAGAGCTATATTCACTCAGCCAATGCTTTCCCGCTATTGTCTCAGGAAGAAGAAAGCAATCTTGCACGACGCTTGCGCGATCACGGCGACATCAGTGCTGCACAGCAGCTCATTTTGTCGCATTTACGTTTTGTCATCGCAATCGCACGCAGCTACAAAGGCTACGGCCTGCCCCAGGCGGACCTGATTCAGGAAGGCAATATCGGTTTGATGAAAGCGGTAAAACGCTTTGATCCCGAGCGCGGCGTGCGGCTGGTGTCCTTTGCAGTACACTGGATTAAAGCCGAAATTCATGAATTCATCATGCGTAACTGGCGCTTGGTCAAAATTGCCACGACCAAACAACAACGCAAGCTGTTTTTTAATCTGCGCAGCATGAAGCAAAGCCTCGACACGATGAATCCTCAGGAAGTCAGCGCCGTTGCGGAACAATTGAATGTCAAACCTGAAGAAGTGGTTGAAATGGAAAAACGCTTCAATGGTAACGACATACCGCTGGAGCCACTGTCAGAAGATGACGATGAAAGCTACTACAGCCCTATCACGTATTTAACCGATGGCGTGGAGCCCTCGCAAATACTTGAAGCGGAACAAAGCCGGACATTGCGCGGTGAAGACCTGCAACAATCTCTGGACAGTCTGGATGAACGCAGCCGCCATATTATCGAAGCACGCTGGTTGCGCGAAAAAGATGCCGCAACGCTGCACGAACTTGCCGATGAACTGGGTATATCCGCTGAACGTGTGCGTCAAATTGAAGCCAAAGCCATTCAGAAAATACGTCAGATAATGATGCCTCACTAATTAAAAAACCCTCGATAAAAAACTTTGAATAGTCGAGGGTTTTTTAATGATCTATGAATTGCTGAACAAATTAATGTCCTGAGCTGCGAATATGCTTGATCGCTTCGCTCATATGCTTGGCACCCTCTTCAGCATGCCCCATCTTTCCATGCTTGATGGATTCTTCAATATGCTTAACCGCTTCAGTCATATGCTTATGCGCTTCAGCATGCGCTTTTTCAGCTGCTCTGGCATGATTCAGGCTTTCCTCCGCATGTTTTACCAGCGCATCAGCATGGCCGTCCTCACCATGCGCAAGCGCCTGGCCAGCGTGTTCCATTGCCTCAGAGGTATGTCCTGCATCAGACGCCAACACCTGACTGCTCAGGAAAAGCGCTAAAATTCCAATTGCAAATGAAGTTGATACATGTCTCATAATTAATCTCCTTACTTTGTAAATTGAAGACGAGATTGTCAGGATAGCCTGAAATGGATGTGCTTGTTCTTTTTGGCATTAAATACAACCTGAAATAAAATCCTCCAAGCACATCTTATTTATAGCACAAAGCACGCAAGAAAAACACAAAAAGTGCTGATGATATGATTTTAATCAACCCATAAAGCCTGGCCATTAATCAAAAGACAGGTAAATTTCATTCACCTGACTGAACGATGCGCCAGGCGCAGGTCCGCCACTGACTGCATACAAGCGTTTCCCGACTACCGCCACGCCCAGACCATGGCGTGCTGTCGGCATAGATGCCACTGTTATCCAACGGTTCTCTTCAGCTATATATTTTTCATGCATATCAAACGTACCTTCGCCTGATTCTCCACCAAGCACATGGATCTGTCCCTCAATCACACCAGCGGCAATACCGCTGCGGGCCGTCGGTAAACTGGCCGCATATCGCCACTGATTGGTATTCGGATCATAGGCTTCCACCACGGCCGTATTCTGCTGGTATTTAAGATTGGAACGGCCACCAATGGCATAAATTGCCGATCCGGCTGCCGCAACCGCCAGATGGTCGCGCGGCGCTGATAAAGGCGCGGCAGTTGACCAGGTATCGGTTTCCGGATTGTATATTTCAGTGGCGCCGGAATTCTGTTCGCCATCGTAACCACCGACGGCATATAACCTGCCCTGATGTACTGCAACGCCAAGTGCGCCACGCGCAGTCGGCATCGGCGCACGCTCCCGCCATAGCTGCGTTGCAGGATCAAGCTGATAAACCGTATTGACAGCGCGCCAGACTGAAAAACCGGATTTGGCGAATCCACCGACGATATACAAAAAACCATCGAGAACAGCGATACCGGCATGATGCCGTCCTTCCGGCAGTGGTGTTGTCGTTGACCAGACATCTGTGGCCGGATCATAAACTTCGACATCCCGGCTGATGGCAAAATCCAGTACATTGCTGAAACTGGGCCGGCTGAATCCGCCGACAACATAAATTTTACCGTCCAGCGCGGCGGCAGACACTTCAGTGCGCTTACTGGGTGCCGGCGCGCCCTGAATCCAGGTGCCTTGGGAAACTTCCGCAAGAGCCGGATTTATCACAAATACCGGCATAAATGCCAACACAACGATAAAAAAGAAGCGCCGTGTAACCGTCAATCTGAATATGCGCATGGGATCACTTCTCCGTAAAAACTTTCCGCACAATCCGTAAGTTGGATGGCTGGAGCAATTTTAAACCCAGTCTTTACCGATAAGAAAATCCGTATACAGTTTTTTTTCCGGGGTATTCTCCGCTGGTTTCCAGTCATAGCGCCATTTGACAATCGGCGGCAGCGACATCAGGATGGACTCGGTACGCCCGCCTGTCTGCAATCCGAATAATGTGCCGCGATCCCAGACCAGATTAAATTCAACGTAACGCCCCCTGCGGTAGGCTTGAAAATCACGCTCCCGTTCGCCATACGGCGTATCTTTGCGTTTTTCCAGAATGGGCTGATAAGCTGCTAGAAAATGACCGCCCACACTGCGTGTCAGATTAAAGCAGGTTTCGAAATCGGGTTGATTCCAATCGTCAAAAAACACACCGCCGATACCGCGCGGTTCGTTGCGATGTTTTAAAAAGAAATATTCATCGCACCACTTTTTCATACGTGGATAACAATGATCGCCAAACGGTTGCAACGCACTCTTGCAGGTCTGATGAAAATGAATGGCATCTTCTTCATAACCGTAGTAAGGCGTCAGATCCATGCCGCCGCCAAACCACCAGACCGGTTCCGCGCCTTCCTTGCGCGCCTCAAAATAGCGCACATTCATATGCACGGTGGGTGCATAGGGATTACGCGGATGCAGCACCAGTGAAACACCCATCGCTTCAAAAGAACGGCCTGATAACTCCGGACGCGCGGCAGTCGCCGATGCCGGCAAACCACTGCCATAGACATGCGAAAAGTTGACGCCACCGCGTTCCAGAACATTGCCTTCTTCGATGACTGCACTGATACCGCCCCCCCCCCCCGGACGATCCCACTGATCGCGCCGGAACGTTTTACCGTCAACCGCTTCCACCCCGGCCACAATACTGTCCTGTAACTGGGTCAGAAATTCCTTAACTTGTGCTGTACTCATTCAATCTCCTGTTTTTCCGGGTATATTCAATGTCAATGCAAATCTGCGCTGCCATGCATATTTCAGTAAAGATAAGCCTTGATGCGTTTATAATGCTCCTCTACTCGACCTGCTGCATTTTACCCGGTGTATATAGCATGATTAAAGCATTTTAGGTTTGTTTGATCTTCCTCAAGCGCTAATCAATGCCGGCACGGATTGTGGTATACAGCTGGTATGCAGCTATTTCGGCTTCGCAATCTATTGCAATAAAAAGTAATTAACAGGAATTTTATCGTCATGTCTGGTAACTCTTTTGGCAAACTGTTTTGTGTCACTTCGTTTGGTGAATCGCACGGCCCTGCAATCGGCTGCGTGATCGACGGCTGTCCGCCGGGTCTTGAAATCAACCAGGAAGAAATTCAACGCGAGTTGGACAGGCGCAAACCGGGAACATCCCGGCATGTAACGCAGCGGCGCGAATCTGACACCGTTGAGATTCTCTCCGGCGTATTTGAAGGCAAAACTACCGGAACATCGATCGGCCTGCTGATCCGTAATGAAGACCAGCGCAGCAAAGACTACGGCAAAATCATGGATGTTTTCCGTCCCGGTCACGCCGACTATACCTACTGGCAGAAATACGGCATCCGCGATTACCGGGGCGGCGGACGGGCATCCGCGCGTGAAACAGCCATACGCGTCGCTGCCGGTGCCATCGCGAAAAAATGGCTGAATGAAAAATTCGGCATCGTCATTCGCGGCTACATGGCGCAACTCGGTCCCATAGTCATCCCGTTCAAACGCTGGGATGACGTCAACCAGAACCCATTCTTTGTAGCAGACAGCAGCTATGTCGCGCAACTGGAAACCTTCATGGATCAATTGCGTAAATCCGGCGATTCAGTCGGCGCCAAAATCAGCGCGGTTGCCGAAGGTATTCCGGTGGGATGGGGAGAACCGGTTTATGACCGCCTGGATGCGGACATCGCTTACGCCATGATGAATATCAATGCGGTGAAAGGCGTAGAAATCGGCGCCGGCTTTACCAGCATTACACAGAAAGGCACTGAACACTCCGATGAAATGACACCGGAAGGATTTCTCAGCAACAATGCCGGGGGCATATTGGGCGGTATCTCAAGCGGACAACCGGTCACCGTCAATGTCGCGATCAAACCCACCTCGAGCATCCGCCTGGGCCGCCGCTCCATCAACAAAAATGGCGAGCCGGTCATCGTTGAAACCCACGGCCGTCACGACCCCTGCGTTGGCATTCGCGCAACACCGATTGTTGAGGCCATGCTCGCACTAGTGCTCATCGATCATGCATTACGGCACAGAGCACAGAATGGCGATGTTGTCTGTTATACGCCAAAAATCAATGGCAGCCTAGCTGATGCAGATTCCGTCGCAGCACAGCAAGATACCAGCCTACCGCACCAGGAAGACCCCGAACCCGAGGAAGGATAAACAGCGCATTCGAATTCAGGCGGTTTTAGAACCTATTTCAAAAACAAGGGGTACAGTGCCAAGGCAAAATTGAACAAAAAAGCGGAGCATACTTACGGTATGTGAGCATTTTGCGTTCGATTTTAACGCGGCAATGCACCCTTCAGCGAGATCTTGAACAATTTATCCTTGACAAGACAGCCTAAATAACCGATTATCGCCCCCGCATATGAATTTGAAACAATCTCAGCAGTAAAACAGTCGGGCCAGCATACACAATGTGTACAGCGAAACAACCCGATTTGTTTTTTTATAGCGTGGGATAAAAAATAAATAAAAGTTCGCAACCCGCTATCTGCTTCAATCTGCTATAATCCCCCGGATTCGAGATAGCAGTCTGGTAAACAGCGGATTGTTTCGAGCGCCCGTAGCTCAGTTGGATAGAGTACTTGGCTACGAACCAAGGGGTCGTGGGTTCGAATCCTGCCGGGCGCGCCAGTCAATAAAGTAAAGCATCAAACAGGCCAAGTAGCTCAGTCGGTAGAGCAGAGGACTGAAAATCCTTGTGTCGGTGGTTCGATTCCGCCCTTGGCCACCAATTCATATTTTCCCAAGTCGCTTCCCTCCAGAAGCGAGAACGGAAGCGACTTTTCCGGGGTTCTAAACCCCTCGTTTCTGCAATAGTGCAACCGCTCGCTGAAAG
>CAYXFV010000070.1:0-14416 GCA_964464365.1 uncultured Nitrosomonas sp.
TTTCGGCATCTCTCTTCTCCACTCCTATTTTCTCTTATTTTAACGTACAGGGAATTCCACGATTCCAACTAAAAGAAAAATGCTCTAGTACTACGTTGGCCTGAAATATTAGTCTACTATCGCCTTTTACTTTTTACAGTAGAGACTGCTATCCTCATTTCACTTTTAAATCATAAATCACAGCAAGTTACGAACCGATGCGACCGTCAATTACACTCAATTTAAACCGAAATGCCGTCCGTGAAATGGTGAGTCGCTATCGAGCAGAAAATCTACGTGTCTTCGGCTCAGCACTCCACGGCACCGACAATGAAGGCAGCGATCTTGACTTATTGGTTGACGCGCTTCCCGGCGCAACCCTGTTTGATCTTGGAGGGTTGCAGGTCGATGGAAGACCTGCTCGGTGTTAATGTAGACTTGCTCACACTTGGTGACTTACCACAAAAAATTCGTGACCAGGTGCTGGCCGAAGCGCGGCCTGTGTAATTGCGACTCAGTCGTAGCCCCCCTGTCAGGTTCCGTCATTGTGCTAAAAGCCAATAACCCAACGCCGCCGCGCAAAGCAGCCAAATGAACACGATAACGAATCCAGCAATCTGGCTGCATGGGCGCTCGAGTACCGCAGCAGCTTTTGCACGCGACGACTCAAGCACCCGAGGCGGCAAGAGCAGAATGACAATGAAAAGCCCTGCAGGAACAATGAGCAAATCATCGAGATACCCAAGTACAGGAATAAAGTCGGGTATCAGGTCGATGGGGCTGAGCGCGTATGCGGCAACCATGACCGCCAACACACGAACCAGTAATGGGGTTTCGGGATCACGGGCGGCAAAGTAGACTGCCACGACATCCCGCTTAATGCGGTTTGCCCATGCTTTGACGGAAGCGAGAAATGTCATGGACTGCCGTACACACTCACGGTAGCGGCCCGATTTTTGACAGCCACGACTCCTTTGCCTTGTATGCAGAATAAGCCATGTTATATCCGAGCACTACAAATATGGCGCCACCAACAAGCCGCCAGATCGCGGATGTTTCAGCAAAAAATATGCCGTAACAACCGATCGCCGCCAGGAATAAACCAAACAGGAACGAGAACGCCCGATACACTTTGCCGGTGTAGAAATGCGGTCTTTCCATCGGATCTTTCATTATGGTCTGACGCTTCGCATCACCGGAATGCACAATTCGCATGATATGACGCCAGTTTCAACGTTATAGCTTGAAGAAACCGGATAATGCTCAAAGCATGGTCGCGCATCCAGTTGTAACCCACTGGCAGGCAACCAATCCATCAGCAACGAAGCCCAGGCATCGACGAATTTGTCCGGAGTACCCTCAAATTGAAGTACGGCATAACGCCCACCGGGAATCTCCGCATATTGAGTGTTGCCCGTGCAAACGCGACCCTCCGCTATTTCCACACCCGCGTCATATCGACAGTTGTCCGGCGCAACGACTTCTGGATCATCTCGGCTGATACCATAACGCGGACGGTTCATTAAATCGTTCTCTACCATCCAGGGCGCAACCGTATCCATCCTGAACGCGCTGATTGCCGCGCCATAAGGCCCCGTATGCCGAAGATAGGCAATCTTGACTGGTGAGCGGTTAATGAATTGAACATTCATTGCAACCCTCCGTTGTTGCTTACCTAGTCTTGCTTAAAATTCTGAATTTTCAATGATATCCCTAAAAACGATAGTAAAAAAGTGAATTGCTCGCACATGATTTTATTGATCGGGTTGAACGTACCGGAGAACTGATGAAGTGTCAAACACACTAAAAACGATTAGAGATTCACAAAACGAAGGTCGGCTGAAAATACGTCAGAACTGTATGCCATTTCCATTTCTTACTCCCGAATCTTTAGCATTCTCTACTGCTGATTCATGCCGGGTTGAGTTCTTTAAAGCTGTTTCTTGAAGTTCGTTGTTTAGTCTAGCTTGTTCTATGCTTTTTTGAAGTAGCGCTTTAGATGCTGAAGAATTTGAATCGATAGTTCCCTCCAGCGCGGTAACTATACTGTGTATCTGCATCAAGTCATCTCTTGCACTGGCATATATCCTAAAGATTCCTAGATCCTCAGCTTTTTCGGGTCTGGCAAGCAATTCAATCTGATTATTCCAAGATTGGCACTTGCTTAGTGCAAGGTGGCCTACACCAGCCAAAATGAATTGAATCTCGTGACGCCTCTTTTTTGCTTCGTTAAGAACAGCCCACTGATAAACAGCGATGCCAGCACTGAGGATACCCACAAGCGTTCCTATTGCGCCGACCCAAAATGAAGTTGATGCACTGATCTCCATTGGTGGTTCCTGACCTTGATTTGTTAAATCCTAACTATATTTAGGCAAACTCAAAAAGGCAACAACCATCTTGACAAACATTCTCTTCAAACAAGAAATTATTTTCTAACATAAGGCTATATTCTGGCGACACGGCGTTTAGCATGAGGATTGGTCGGCCCAAATTGCGTATGCGCTCACGAAACCACCAACAACTATGAATAAGAAGCCGATGACAAGAAGAAAAATACTGTGGCATTGGTTTTTCTCAACGCGACTATCCAGACCTCCCGCGATGTTCAGGTCTTGGGTTTAGTTACCAAGGAAAGTCGCAAATGATTGGAATTCAGCCCACTGTAATGACGAAGAGACACCACTTCACATACCGTCACATCCCCTCAACTGACTGCGATTGTCGGAGCGATAGTGACTTCTCCAGATTACACCCCATCATCCCTTCGCATTCACCCAGCCTGTTATCGCGCAATAACTGAAATGTTCCATGATGGCTATCATTGACACTATATTCGTAAACACCGGCATCGCGCCGATAAACATCGAGTGGAACAACTTTGATAAAAGGTATCGTGGCTGCTGCACAAAGCTATCGGGAGGAATTTGCGTGGCGTAGATACGCACCTCAAATTTATTATCGATCACGCGCTGATTAATTCTCCCCACGCGGCCACACATATGGATATACCCCTTAACGTGCAGCAGTACTTGTGTAGGAATGGTGCTGGTCACGAGAGGCATCGCCTCCTCAATGGATACCCCCTCCACTGCTTCATGATGTGATTGCAGATGCCAGGCGTTAATTTTCTGATCATAAACAAAAATCGCAGCTTGATAAGCACCGGCTTTGTCAGCGGTATCAATCCGGGGAATGATTAACTGACCATCACTATAAAATGGAAAATTTCCGGTTATTGCGGTTTCGGCGCACGCAATACTCACTGTCATTACAAAAGAGAGCATTGGCAGCAGGAAGAAGTAACAGAATAAGTAATATAGACGGCGACTCATATTCATATATTACACACCCAAGTAGGATAACGTTTACAATCCTACTTGAAAATCAAATATTTTTCTTTGATAAAAACCAAACAAATGATACTTATTTGTCAGAAATTTCAATAGACAGACGCAGCGTATGTATCTCAACAACAAACCCGTGTCCGCGCGTCTTGCACAGGTGCGGTTCCTGCGCCAAAACCTTATACTGTGCGGATGATTCATCCGGATATATTTTCAATACGCACCCTCGTTTCCCGTGGCCAGTAATCAAACAGAATCTTTGTTCGACGCTGCATATCGCTGTCTGCAAGCCTGCACGCTTGAAGAGAAGCTGCGGCTTACCGAAGTGACGGCAAAACAATGGTGCGATGGCGTGTTGTCGCTCGCATCCGGAAACGCACCCGAATCCATCGATGAACCGGGGCGTCCGGCCAGGCCCGAGCTTGTCCTGCCAAGCAATGTGCCTAAACGGCGGCTGGGGACAAAGGCCGGGCTTGCGGCGTTAATTCATGCCGTCACGCATATTGAATTCAATGCGATTAATCTTGCCTGGGATGCGGTGTACCAGTTCCGCGGATTACCTGAACTGTTTTACAGCGACTGGATACGGGTCGCCTGTGAGGAGGCTTATCACTTTCAGCTTCTGCGCGCGCGCCTGAACGAGCTGGGCCATGATTACGGCGATTTTCCAGCGCATAACGGTCTATGGGAGATGGCCAAAAGAACAGATTTTGATCCCCTGGTGCGGATGGCGCTCGTGCCGCGCGTCCTGGAAGCCAGAGGGCTGGATGTCACACCCGGCATCATCAACCGCCTGCGTGCAACACGGGAAGAAAAAACGGTCGCCATTCTGGAAATTATTCTGCGCGATGAAATCGGGCATGTGCGCATCGGATCGCATTGGTTCAACTATTTCTGCGACCAGCGCAATCTTGATTGCGTGCAAACATTCCGGGATTTACTCAGCCAGTATTTTTCCGGGCAGTTATCCGCGCCTTTTCACCACGAAGCCAGAAAACAGGCCGGATTCACTGTAGAAGAACTGGAGGCGCTGGAAGGCATGGCTGCTTCCGGAACAAAACAGCCTGTATAACGTGGCGGACGCTAATCCGCCGGATAAACGTAGCAAACGGGCAGTTCGTGTTTTTTACCCTTTGCAACGATATGAAATGTTTCGCCGTACTTAAAATCCAGCTTCTCGCCGGTTTCAATGGCATCACGCATTTTCTCACTAATCAGCACATGTTCAGGACGGCAGCTTTTTTCGATGCGCGACGCGGTATTGACAACATCGCCGATGGCGGTCCAGTCCAGTCTTTCCGGCGTACCGACGTTACCGATAACAACCTTGCCCCAATGAATGCCGATGCGCAGCAATAACTTGTCAAGATTGGCGCGTTCCCGTAGAAAATTGATATCCACTGAGTGATTCTGCATTTCAAGCGCGGCAGTGATGGCATCACGGGAGTTGCGAAACAGCACCATAATGCAATCGCCCATAAATTTATCGATAAACCCGCCATGTTTTTTTACGGACAGTGATATTCTGCGCAGAATGGAATTAAGTGTGTGAATAATGGATTCTTCCTTCTCATTCTTTTCGACATAAGCTGTGAAACCCACAATATCGCAAAACAGGATCGCGATATTACATTCTTCGTTACTGAGCAGGTGCCCGCCCAGCCGGACTACTTCTCTGGCTTTCTGTTCAACAAGCTGCGGAACATAATTGCGGGTTATATTATGCACACGGGCTTCATTCAGCATGGAGCCTTCCGATAACGCGCTGCTATTTTTGCCATCCAGAGATATTTTCTGCCAAAGTGTATGAATGATTCCCTCGCTGTCACGAAAACCGCTGACATTAAAAAGCACCGATGTTTCATGATCACTGCCCATTTTGAGACGCAGCCGATAATTCTCGAATTTGTCGTGCGGCACATCCATAATCGCGCCCCAGATCACATCACTATAGAATCGTTTCGGAATTGCGCTTGAAAATACCGCCACGGAAGACTCGTCTTCTTCCAGATCAAACTGCGACAATAATGAGGGCGACAGCGACTGGATTACGCCCAAGCTGTTAAAACAAACGATGCTGTACGAAAGCTGTGTAAAAATCTTCCGGGAACTGTCCTCCTGATCATGCCGGGACATCAATACCGGCGGCCTGAATGCATTCAGATCCATCCGGGGCTTGCAAAGGGAAAGCACACCCGAATAAAAATCCGCTTGACCGACCATCTCCTGCATTTCCAGCCGATAACCGAGTGTTTTGATCAACCTGTCATTTAGCCGGATAGCCTCACTGCAAAAACACGGCGCACTGATCTCAGCAATGGTATCTTCCCTATCCGGAAAAGACACCATGACATATAAGCTGTTTTCTCTGCAAAATTCAGCGATATTTTTATCGCCATGCTCATTGATTTCGTTCTCGAACATTGCATTGAATTCAATTTCATGATCAATATCGCTAAAACCAAAGTCATTGAGAATGATTTGTTTAAATACGTTGTAATGCAGCGCTTTTACCGAATGCACGATCATCTGGTGCAACAAAAAAACAGTCGGCTCAAGCTGCGGCCTGAGCTGTAGCCGGTCAAGCGCTGTCGCGGTGTTGCTCCGGAGAGTACCCCATATGTTTTGCCCCATTGAGGTCACGACTAATTTATGCTCCAGATTGGATTCCATTAATGACATCATATCGATATATCAGGCAATTACCGTTGATTAAAAACTATGCAGATAAATATCGCTGTGCAGCAGTTTCTGCAAAAAAGCATCGTCCAGCAAAAGATCGCACAGCGTATCATCGACTCCCATGCACATTAATTTATCCCGACGTTCAACCGATGTCAGCCGATGCGCGCCGTAGCCTGCGTTTTTAATGACACTGTTCGCGATCGCAAGAAACAGCATGATTTTGTTATCGGTTTGATCGTACTGGAATGACTCCAGATCGATTCCCGCGTAATCCGCAAAATAGGCCGGTAACTTCCATTCGGCGATGGCACGTTTACCGACATCATTATGGTTGATTCCGAGAAATTTCTGTTCTGCCGCTGCACACGAATATGAGTGCTCAAGCACATAACTCAGAATGCCCGGATAATCATCCTGGCAATGGCAGTGCAATAAAACTTTCCCGATATCATGCAGCAAACCGGCAACAAAGGCTTCCTCGGCTAATCTTGATTCCGCCATCTCAAGGCATATCTGCTGACAGGCCAACGCGGTCAGCAATGAATGCTGCCAGACATGCCGCTGAAAGAGCGCGTTTTTATTTTTCGTAAAAATGACGCGCGAAACAGAAAGCACCGCCAGTGAACGGATCATGTTGGCACCCAGCAGACTAATGGCATGCGGAATAGTCGCGATCGATTTACCGCAGTTGTACATCGCTGAATTAGCGACTCTGAGCACAAACGACGACATGCCTTGATCCGCTCGAATCAGCTGATCCATTTCCTGAAAACAGGTATCAGAACCTGTATCAATACTGATGATTTGGGTAAGCAGATCCGGCCAGGCGATGATTTTTTTGTAATCAATCGAGTCGAGCTTCATACGATCCGGATGGTTTTATAATGAGGCCATACGCTTTCTTTCATCGGCCCTTTTACACTATTAACACACTATCAGCACTGTTAACGCTACGCGGGGATCAACACGATACGATAGGCATACACCGTTACATGTTCGTGATCACCACCGATGGTTGCAATCATTGCCGACTGTTCCTTCGGAGATTTGTTGCGCAACAGTAAATCGGCTTCATTACGCAATTCATTAGGAAAATACATCTGTGTGATCAAAATCCGGAAACCCTTGACGGAAATTTTGAAATGAATATGCGGAGGACGTACCCACGTTTCTGTCGCCGGGTAGGCACCCGGTTTTACCGTTCTGAATCGATAATGTCCCTTTGCATCGCTTCGGATAACGGCCCATCCCTGGAAATCGGGATCCTTTGGCGCTGTATTCGGATCACGAGGATGATTATAGCGGCCTGCCGCATTGGCCTGCCAGACATCGATCACGGCATCGGCCACCGGATTTCCGGAAAGATCGGTTATTGTGCCTTCAACAATAATCGCCTCGCCTTTTGCCATGCCTGTACGCCCCGCAATCCGGGTCATATCCGCATCCTTATCGGCCTGATCGATCACCGGGTAAAAAGGGCCTTCCACTTCAGCGGGTGTCGGCGCCAGCAACGTCCGGCCCCAGCTCTTCGCCGCACCAGCCATGCCAAAAACCGTGCCCGCCAGCCCGAATCGGATTACATTTCTTCTGGAAATTTTTTTCATATCGGCTAATCCATTCAATCAATATAGAATTTGTTTCTGGATGAACACACATTCTCTATCATATTGTCTGTCTATCATAGGCATAATGACAAATTAGTACCCTTTTTACGTTTTTTAATAAAAATACTGTGCAACCTGCGAGTTTATTTGGCAGAATTAAGCATTCATGAATAACCTTTCTTTTACCGGGGAAATAAAACGATGAAATATAAAAATTTTCAGGAATTCTGTGACTATGTTGCGGCACGCAACCCAGTCCAGCCGGAATTCATACAAGCTGTCAAAGAAGTCATGGGCAGTCTCTGGCCTTTTATCATGGAACACCCGCGATATGCGGAACACGGCGTCCTGGACCGTCTGGTAGAACCCGAGCGCGCGGTTATTTTCCGTGTCGCGTGGATGGATGATCACGGTGAAGTCAAAGTGAATCGCGGCTACCGCATTCAGCATAGTTCATCCATCGGCCCTTACAAAGGCGGCACGCGTTTTCACCCCTCAGTTAATCTCTCGATTCTTAAATTCCTGGCGTTTGAACAAACTTTTAAAAATGCATTGACCACATTACCGATGGGCGGCGGAAAAGGTGGCGCAGACTTTGACCCCAAAGGTAAAAGCCCCGGTGAAATCATGCGCTTCTGTCAGGCTTACGCCAGTGAATTGTTCCGTCATATCGGTTCAGATACCGATGTGCCTGCAGGCGATATCGGCGTCGGCGGGCGCGAAGTCGGTTACATGGCAGGTATGGTAAAAAAACTGCTCAACCGCTCGGACTGTATTTTCACCGGGAAAGGACTCAGTTTTGGCGGCTCGCTGGTGCGTCCGGAAGCAACAGGATACGGCACCGTTTATTTTGCGCAGGAAGTCCTCAAACATGCTGGTCGCTCACTCGACGGCATGCGCGTATCGATATCCGGTTCCGGCAATGTGGCGCAGTTTGCCATTGAAAAAGCCATGGCGCTGGGCGCTAAAGTTGTCACAGTGTCCGATTCAACCGGCACCGTGGTAGACGAAGACGGCTTTACCATAGAAAAACTCGCTGAATTATCCGAAGTTAAAAATCATTTATACGGCCGTGTCGGCGAATACGCGAAACGCGTCAATGCCACTTTCCTGCCCGACACCAAACCCTGGCATGTCCCGGTAGATGTTGCATTACCCTGCGCAACCCAGAACGAAATCAGCGAGGAAGACGCCAAAACACTGGTCAAAAATGGTGTCATCTGCGTTGCGGAAGGTGCCAATATGCCATCGACGGCTGAAGCGGTTGAATGCTTTGAACAGAATGGCGTACTGTACGCACCGGGTAAAGCCAGCAACGCCGGCGGCGTAGCCACTTCCGGACTGGAAATGAGCCAGCACGCCATGCGTCTGTCCTGGACGCATGAAGAAGTCGATGCACGCCTGCTTGAGATTATGCAGGCCATTCACCGCTCCTGTCTGCAATACGGCACCAAACCGGATGGCAGCGTTAATTATGTGGACGGTGCGAATATTGCCGGCTTTGTTAAAGTCGCCGATGCCATGCTGGGGCAAGGTGTAACCTGATTTACTGTTCCTGGTTTCAGCGCTATAAATGCATCGACAGCACCGTTCGTCAGTTATCGTAGTAATTATTTCGGCACGGATAATTACTGCGATAGTTCCACCTTGACGCAAAAGAACCGATACAATCTTCACAGTTTTAATTCAGCAGTTTCCGGTATCCGGTTTTTTAATGTTTAGTTTGTATTTTCCAGACCATGAACAAACTCCTGATCAGTCTTTACATTCTTGTCTATGCTGGCATGCTTACCGCCGTTCAGGCGAGCGCATCCCCTCAACACGATGAGCATTTTCTCATCGCACGCAAAGCATTCCAAGAGGGCAACGCCACATTACTGGCTGAAAAAGCCAGACTGTTACAGCATCATGTTCTGGCGCCTTATGTCGACTACTATCAGTTCCGCTCGTATCTGCGCTCAGCCGATGTCGCTTCAATACGCGGCTTTCTCACGCGTCACAACGATACGCTGATTGGCGAGCGATTACGCACCGACTGGCTCAGGCTACTTGCTCAGAGTCAGCAATGGGCGCTGTTTGAAAGCGAATTTGAGAAACTCGAAAACAAAGACAATGAATTATTGTGTTATGCCTATCAGCATCGCATTGAAACCAATGACGCGGATGCCCCGCACAAAGCACGTCAGCTGTGGTTTACCGCCGACAGCATGCCCGATAGCTGCACCCCCGTTTTCAATACGCTGATCGCCAGAAATATCATCACCGTCGATGACCGGTGGGCGCGTATCCGGCTGGCACTCGAGGCCGGAAAAACCAGCATGGCGATTTTTATCAATCAGCGCATCCCCGCAAACGAAGCGCTCAATCGTGATGAATTGAACGCAGCGGCGCAGAATCCGCTGCATTATCTCAAAACACGCCAGAACAAAATCAGAACGCGCGCAGAACGCGAAATAGCTTTGTTTGCGCTGCTGCGTTTACTCAATAACAATACCAATCCGGCGCTAGCTAAGTGGTTGAAAATTAAAAACGCACTGACGCCATCCGACCAATCCTATTTTCTGGCCAGACTCGGTTACCGCGCCGCGATGCGGCATGATCCACGCGCATCAAGCTGGTTCAACGCCGCGCATCAGACCAAAACACCGCATCCGATGACGGACACGCTGCTGGCATGGCAGGCCCGCGCTGCGCTGCGCGCAGGCAATTGGGACAGTGTACTGGATGCCATCCAGCGTATGTCCGCCGAAGCACAGGAGGACGGTACATGGCGCTACTGGCAGGCGCGGGCGCTGAAAGCAAAAGGCCAGCCACTGGATGCCAACAAGATTCTGATACCGCTCAGTAACGAGCATAATTATTACGGCCAGCTCGCCAAAGAAGAACTCGGCACCATCCTCACAGCTTCGAAGGATTCCCGCCCGGCAACGGCTGCGGAAATAAGCACCATGGAAAAAATGCCCGGTGTTCAGCGTACCTTGGCGTTTTACCGGATGGGTTTGCGTACCGAAGCCTATCGGGAGTGGGTCTGGACCGTGCGCAATTTCGATGACCGGCAGCTTCTGGCCGCATCCGCAGTTACCCAGCGTCACGGTCATTATGACCGCTCGATCAATACCGCAAACAGAACCGTACAGCAGCACGATTTCAGACTGCGCTTTCCCACACCGCACCGCGAAACGCTGCGCCCCGTCTTGAAGGAGCAGGATATTGACGAAGCTTGGGTTTACGGCCTTATCCGTCAGGAAAGCCGGTTTCTTGTCAATGTCACCTCCAGCGCGGGCGCCAGAGGACTCATGCAGCTCATGCCCGATACCGCCCAGTGGGTCGCCAAGCAACTCGGCATCGTCAATTTTCAGCAAAGCCTGGTTACCCAGGTCGACATCAATCTGCGGTTGGGCACTTATTATCTGAAACATGTGCTCACGACGCTGAATAACCAGCCGCTGCTGGCATCCGCTGCTTACAATGCCGGGCCGGGACGCGCAAGACGCTGGCGGGATGACGAGAAAGTTCTTGAAGGCGCTGTTTACGCCGAAACAATCCCTTTCAGCGAAACCCGTGACTATGTGAAGAAAGTGCTCAAAAACACGGTGTATTACGCCAACGTACTGGAGCACGAGAATAACCCGCCGACACTCAAGGAACGCCTGGGGTTTGTTGGAAAGAAATAACACCCGTGTGAACACTTCAGCACGGTAATTTGATCTCGCCTCATTTGCTTTAAGAGCGTCTCTAAAATTCAGAGTTTAAACAAAAAAATGCGCAAAACAAGACGCGCGCAAAAAATGTTGACGCAGCATAGGATGAATAGGTAAGGAAACATTTTTTGCGAGCAACACAGTGTTGTGACAAAATCTGAATTTTTAGAGATATCCTTCCTTAACATTGAAAACTTATCTGGTCGGCGGCTCAGTACGTGACGAACTATTGGGCCTGCCCGTAAAAGATCATGATTATGTGGTTGTCGGAAGCACGCCGGAAGAAATGGTGCGACTGGGTTATCGCCCAGTCGGTAAGGATTTTCCGGTTTTTCTGCATCCCGTAACCAAAGAGCAGTACGCGCTGGCCCGTACCGAACGCAAAATATCGCGTGGCTACAAGGGATTCGAAATCTTCACCACGCCGCAGGTGACACTGCAGGAAGACCTGGTGCGGCGCGATCTGACCATTAATGCCATCGCCAAAGACAGTGACGGGAATATCATCGATCCGTTTAACGGTGTTGCCGATCTGGAAGCGGGCATTCTGCGCCATATCAGTCCGGCGTTCTCGGAAGACCCGGTACGCATTCTTCGAATCGCCCGGTTTGCAGCACGTTTCCGCTTCCGCATCGCCCCGGAAACGCTCGTGCTGATGAGCGACATGGTTCACAACGGCGAAGTCGAAGCATTGGTGCCGGAGCGCGTCTGGCAGGAGATTTCCCGCGGCCTGATGGAAGACCACCCCTCGCGCATGTTCTACATGCTGCGCGAATGCGGCGCATTGTCGCGCATACTGCCCGAAATCGATGTTTTATTCGGCGTACCGCAGCCAGCGCATGCGCATCCGGAAATCGATACCGGCGTACACACCATGATGGTTATCGATTTTGCAGCCGCCAGAAATTATTCCCTGCCGGTGCGTTTTGCCGCCCTGCTGCACGATCTCGGCAAAGGCACCACGCCGCCGGAAGAATGGCCGCGCCATCACGGCCACGAACAACGCAGCATGCAGCTTGTGCAGAACCTGTGCGAACGCATCCGCGCACCCAAGGATGAACGCAATCTCGCCGTGCTGGTTGCACAACTCCACGGCAAGGTGCATCGCGCCGAGGAGCTGAAGGCCGCCACAGTGGCCGATTTGCTTCACGCGGTTGACGCCTACCGCAAACCCGACCGGTTTCAGGCGTTTTTGCTGGCCTGCGCCAGTGATTTTCATGGCCGCCCCGGCTACGCTGAACGGCCTTATCCGCCCATTACGCTATTGAACAGCGCATTCGCCGCAGCACAAAGTATAGATGCCGGTGCAATAGCGACGTCACTCAGGGATAAAATCACCGACACTACGCTGCTGCCCAATGCGATTAATACCAAAATACGCGAAGCGCGCATTGCAAAAATCAGACAGGCGCAAAATCACCCGGTAGATGCGCACGATTTTTAGAACTATAACCGCCAGACCAGCAGTACCTGCAAAACATTCTCATTCACGCACGTTCAGAATTTGTTGCTCCAGTACTGCCATTCGGTGCCCACATACAGTTTCAGCAGCCGGTGACCCAGATCGTAACGGAACTGTAGCTGATAGAACAACCAGTCGTGTACGACGCCAAATGGATTCTGCCGTTCGCCGATATATTCGATATGACCTTCGATGCTGAATCTGGAATTCAATAGTTCAAAGGGAAACGGCCATTGATGTCGACCATGAAACTGTCGGTTTCCTGCACTCTGGCGCTGCTGTCGTCGAGATAAGCCGTAAAATCCGAATTCAGGAATGCGAACCCCGGGATATCCCAGGCAATACGAAAGCCCGGCAGATATTTGCGCACACCGGATACAGGCGCCCAGTTAATGCCCATAAGTACACCAAAATCCTTGATCGGCCCGATTGCCAGATCGACACCGGTGATTTTGCCAAGACTCAGATTACCGTAATACTCACCATAAGTAATCCGCTTTGCCGTCATGCGGCATAATGACATCGAAGAACAGGAAGTTATCGCCAAAACGCCAGCCATTGGCATGCTGAAAGGTAACCACCGACGTTCCGCCTTCCTCCCGGAGAAATAGCCGTTTGAGATTGCCATATTGGTAATGTATTTCCGTTGTCGACCAATCGAAGCCATAGGCTATATCGGGTAGCCGGAACAACCACAGACCGAAGAATATAACCGACAGGCAACAGATAGGCATCCGGGTACCGCGCAACAGTTTTCCCGGGATACGTTTCAGCATGAGGATAAATAGTCGTCCCTGAATAATTATGTAATGCATTTATTCATGAGGGATACAGGTTGATTTTTTGTGTCCTGAATTGCAGGATTTGAGATAATAGCCCTTGTTTTTCTGCAAATTTTTCCGAGGTTTTCATGGGTCCAAAGCCATCGTTGCCGCGTAACGGGGAACTGTTTAGTTATCCATTACGCGAGCACCTGAATCTGAAACATCCGTTGATCCGCCTGGGCGATCTGATCGACTGGGATCGAATCGATACGCTGGGGATAGCTCGGTTCAGATCCCATACAGGCAGGCCTGCGACCTCACCGCGTCTGATTGCCGGGCTACTGTACTTGCAGCACGCATTCGATCTTTCTGATGAGGAAGTCGTCTGGCGGTGGGTGGAAAATCCTTACTGGCAGATGTTCACGGGTGAGATGTACTTGCAGACAGAGCCCCCCATTGATCCGTCGAGCCTGACGCGCTGGCGCAAGCGCCTGGGTGAGGCGGGAGTAGAAGAATTGCTATCTGTGACGCTGTCTGCTTCGGTGAGTTGTCGGGCGATCAAACCTGGTAGTTTGAAGACGGTGATTGTAGACACGACAGTCATGCCCAAGGCGGTGGCGCATCCGACCGACTCGCGCTTGCTGGAACGAGCCCGCGAGCAATTGGTCAAAGCGGTGTCCGTCAACGGTCTGAAGCTGCGTCAGAATTACAACCGGATTGCTCCCCGACTGGTGTTGCAGATCGGGCGCTATGCTCATGCATGCCAGTTCAAGCGGATGCACAAGACGCTGCGCACTTTGCGTAGTCGGGTGGATCGTGTCTGGCGTGACATTGATCGCCAACGCGGGCAAATTGTGGGGGTTGCCAGGATGAA
>CAYXFV010000071.1:0-13839 GCA_964464365.1 uncultured Nitrosomonas sp.
AAAATTTAAAGCCTGGATACATCATCAGGCAGGCTGAAAAAAGAGTTTTTCTACACCCTCGTTAGAAGACGGCAGAGGTACCCGCCGCATCTGTCCACGCGACACTGACCACCCACCCCTGCCCAATGTCATTCTTCAGTGCCATCGCAAAGCTCCGAGCCAGTCTTTGTATCTAACTAAAACAAAAATGCTCTAGTGATTGTAGCTAATGTGCCTCTGTATATCCTATGTATGGCATTGTCAATAGGTGTAATTGACTATGGATTCTTTTTTTCTTATATGCGATCTTATTTTTGCAAGCTAAAGAACAAAGCCGTGCTTTATTACTTCTCGTTTCAGGCTGTGCTTTAAAGGAAGTTTAGGGCGCTTATTCAGCGCTCCTATAAGACAAAATTGCCAAATAAGGCACTGCACTCTTTCCAAACAGGCGGGAAACTGGCGCTGGTGGAATTTTACATTACTGTTTGCCCAATGCACCGTTTGAAATACGTTACGGAGACTGCACAAGTACAGATTGACTATTAGGTCAAATGTGTATTTTTATGCAATCTGTAAGTTGGATTATGGTAATTATGATCAATGCACCGATGGCGTGTCAGCATCACACACGGCCTTGGTTATATCGGCAATACCGACCGCTGGCAATACCGAATACGATCAAGTAATGATTGGGTACGACACCAGCTAAGTGATTCACCGGTTAAGCGATAATTTACGTTAAAAGCAGTTTTTGTTAACATATTGTTGCGAAGGCAGTGTGTACCCGGGGAATGGGTTGAAGCGATGCGGATTAAAAAACCAGCTGCATCAGTGAAAACGTAGTGCTGAGCAATCTTTCGTCAAGCGGGAGATGATAAAAAGTATCGTAATTTTTGATTTAAATGGTTAACAGGAGTGTGGCGATTATGTTGGCTGACAGAAGCATTTTTTTAATGCCTGTTCAATCTTTCCATGTCATCACTACACTTTTCGATTCAATGTGAGCAACTCATGATAGGAGGTAACAAATGGCAAGAGAAATCAGCCAGGCGTTTTTTTCAAGCAGCACCTATTTGCCGCAGGCGCGGTCAGATAGTCCTTTAATCAGACAGAAACAGTTGAAATGCGGTTTTGCCGGAGTGTTGTCCTGTGCGCTGTTATTTCTGCTGGGCGGTCATGTGCAGGCGCAGGAATTGCACAAAGTAGAGTTTGCCGCCGTGAAGATAGAGGGCGGTTATTATGCTTACCGCATGCGGCAGCATCTTGTTTCGGATTTGAACGGCGGTAATACGGTAGACATTACTTCCCATTATCCCGATTGGCCGACAATACCCGGGCCAACCATCGTCATCAAGGAAGGCGACGAAGTTGAACTGACGCTTTATCATCAGTTCGACCCCGCGACGCCGGCGCATGAGCATGTCAGCGTTCATGTGCATGGTGTTCACTACGATATAGAAAGTGACGGTACGCTTGAATATATCAATCATTTCAAGGACGAAAGCGCTATCCCTGTCATGTCCTATAAATATCGCTGGGTAGCGGCGCCCGGTACGGCGGGTACCTGGCCCTATCACGACCATAACATGCTGACGCATAACGGCGCGGAAGACAGAGGGTTATATGGCGCTGTCATTGTCAATCCGGCCTCGAATATGACTGTGATGAACAATGGCGGTTCGCGGCAGACGGTATCACTGGATACGGTTGCGAAAGACTATGTGTTGTATCTGTTTGACGATGCTTTCGCAGGAACGGAAATCGACCGTGCGACAGGCCGGCAAAGTTATGGTGGTGCCAATCCTACGCTGACGGCGCAAAAAGATACGAATGTGAGATTTCATCTCATCGCGCTGGGTACCAATTTACACCGGTTTGAATTACCGGGTTACAGCTGGCCGGAACCGGGAACAGATCAACTGGTCAGTGCCAAGACATTGGGGCCAATAGAGAAATATGTGTTTACAGTCAATGCGACACAAAGTTCAAGTTACCTGGACACTGCTTTGAATAATCTACTGCTGGGAATGCGTGGTGCATTTCTGGTCAGTGAATAGATCAAAAGTATGAGTAAAAAGGGAGAAAATATGAATATCAATAGATTAGGATCAAGAATAAAAGCTTTTGCGACAGTGAAGTTTTTTGTCGTAACTATGCTGTTGTCGGGTTTCGCGTTTTCCGCAACCCACAATATTGTGATGACGGCAGAGTATGTCGCCAATGGCCAACCTGCCTACAAAATGATCAGCCATACCAGCAGCGAAGGTACGACGCTCGATTATCCAGTGGAAGCGGTTATTCCGGGGCCGACATTGTTTGTCAAGGAAGGCGATGTTATCAATATCGAATTGACTAACGATACCCAGACGCGCGTGGGTTTTCTGGTTCCCGCATTATCCGGATTGAGCGGCAATCAACTGGCACCCGGGCAGTCCGGAAATTTCCAGTTTAATGCAACCAAAGTTGGTACCCATGTTTATGGCGATGAGGGATCCCATCTGACCGGATTGTTTGGTGCGCTGATTGTTGACAGACAGGATGGAAAAGTCCAAAGCCTTGTTGAAGATGATGGAACGCTCATCCCGGTGAATCAATCCGATTTGAAAAAAGAATATGTGATGTTCATGATCGGTTCAACGTTCTGGGGTGCTGAGATCGTCAACGGCAGACATAGACCGTTGTGGACTAATCCTACATTGGGTGCCGTGCTGAATGACGCGGTTCGTTTCCATATTCTGGCGATTGGTCATGACCATACGTTTCACCTGCACGCACATCGCTGGCCGGATGAAACCAATTTTGAAGCGCTTGGCGTAGAACCCCATATTATCGATGCCAAGATATTGAATTTTCCATTTGATACACATACCTTCACGGTGAGAGCCGGTAGCGGTGTCGGAACAGGTTTCTGGCAATATCATTGCCACCTTGTTTCACATATGGAATCCGGTATGGCCGGCAAGTTTCATGTGGTCGATCCTGACAGAGGTACGGGGGAAAGCATAGCCGGCGCATCGCCCAATGGAAAAATATGGCCGAATGCACTGGATGGCGAGCCCGGTCTGGTTACGTTCGAAGTTACGGATGAACCGGGGCAGTTTTTTAGAAGTATACGCAGCGATACTATCAAGGGCGCCACGATTTCACCTTCGCTAGAGATCGTTCCACCGGGCAGCAGTGTGCATTTCATCATGTCGGAAACCAAAGGCGTGCATACGATTACGTCTCTGCTATGGCCGAGCGATGCGAATGATCCAATGCATGGTGATCATCGCCAGATTCCGATGGACCAGACCAAAGCATATCGAGGCGGCGGGATTGTCAAACTGGATACCCCGGGGTTGTATGTGTTTACCTGTAAGGTTCATCCCTATATGTTCGGTGCTGTCATTGTCGACGATCCCAATACTGCAGGCCTCGACTTGGGTAAGGCGATCGATATCGTGACAGGTATTAATAACTTGCCGACCATCAGCGATCTGGCGACAAGACTGCTGCACACGTTTTTTGTAGCAACCGTTCAGGAAAACTGGCAGGACGTGACTTCATCAAAACCCTGGCATATTAAATATCCTAACGTAAGCGTGGCTATCGGAGACCTCCAAGGTAATCTGGTCGATAATCTGCCGTTGAAAGATGTGCTCGAATCACGTTATGGCCAGGATATAACGCTGGAGGCGTTGTCTGATCCTGTGACACCAGGCGTTGGCGAAGTCTGGATCAATACGCAGTTCGAGAAAACGGCTGGTAAAACCAAACCAGGCACGATTACCGTGCTGGATGCGGCAACATGGAAAATCAAGCGCAAGATTTCCTTACCGCAGATCAACATGAATCATCCGCATAACATGTGGACCAACAGGGATCAGTCAATCATTTTCCAGACCCAGTGGTTTGATAACAAGTTGACGTTTATCGATCGTGCAACGGGGGCTTTGCTGCATAATGTTCGTGTGGGCGATTCCCCATCGCATGTCATGACCATTCCGCAAAGCGATGTGATTACCGTTGCTATCAACGGTGAAAATGGCGTTATCGGTATCCAGCCCGGTGAAACGGAGCCATTTGTCATGATGCCGACACAGCATCCGGGCCAGGTTCCAACGAATCCGCACGGCCACTGGATTTCACCGGAGGGAATAATCATTACCCCGAACATCAATACCGCGGATACCGGTTTTTATGACAGCAATACCGGTGAAATTATTGCGCGGCCGGCGGCCGGGGGTACTTTTCCTGCCGGTCCGCATCCGATCGCAATCGGACTGGGGGTCGATAAGGTCTATACGGCGAACCTGCTGGATCATTCCCTGAGTGTTTACGATCTCAGTGGCAATCATCTGACCAGAATCAATCTCCTGGCGGATTATGATCCCATCAATCCGACAGGCGATACAACATTGCAGGACCGCGATGGCGATGGTCTGGTGACGGTCGGGGTTTTGCCAGTCCAGACACCGGTTGATCCGAGCGGACGGGTTGTCGTCACCGCGAATATGGGCGGTACCATTACCATCGTGGATACTTCGACTGATAAGGTTGTGGCTATGCTGCCATGTGGTGTGGGCTGCCATGGTGCGAACTTTGGTGCTAAATTGGGCGGCGGTTATTATGCGTACATCACGAATAAATTCTCCAATCAACTGATCGTGGTTGATCCGGATCCGAATGGTGACGGTAACTTCAGTGACGCAATAATAGCCGGACGTATTTCTCTGGTCGCCGGTGGCGATGTGCCGACTGATGATAAGATTGCCAGCCTGGCGGGAACTGGTGGGCAAGGCGTTCTGGCCGTACCTAACGTATACAATGGCTGGGCGCAACACTTGCCTGCAGAATGGCGGGCAGGCTTGACGCCGGCGCAATTGCATCCGGTACAATAGGAAGCTGATTCGTCTCTTCTGAACGGAACGTGACGGGAATGTGCGGCAAACGCTGCATATTCCCGTTATGTTATTGCAGTTTAAGCATCACAAAGCCGGATTCTCAGATTCTTAGATTCCCGGCTTCCATGTTTCTATGGCGTGGCAGTTTCCGGATGTTCGCAAATGGCTTTGGCTATCTTCGGCAGTAAATCAGGCCCTTGATAAATCATACCGGTATATACCTGTATCAGGTCTGCGCCTGCATCCATCTTATCTTTTGCATCCTGCGCCGACATAATGCCGCCAACACCGATGATGGGAATGGCGCCTTGCAGCAATTGGCGCAGTTGCCGGATCACGGAAGTTGATCGCTGTGTTAAAGGCGCGCCACTAAGACCGCCTGCTTCGAGCGAAACCGGCAGATGTTCGATCCCGGTTCGGGCAAGTGTGGTATTGGTCGCGATAACACCGTCTATATTGTGTTTCAGCAAAAGCGTGGCGATTGTTTCAATCTGCGATGCATCAAGATCAGGGGCAATCTTGACAGCCAGCGGCTTGTATACACCATATTGCTGCGATTGATATAACTGTTCCGACTTTAATGCGGACAGTAAATGATCAAGCGCATCCGCACCCTGTAATTGCCGCAGATTCTGCGTATTGGGTGATGAGATGTTGATCGTGATGTAGCTGGCGAATGCATAGACTTTTTTCAGACACAGCCGGTAATCATCAACGGCGTTCTCAATGGGTGTGTCAAAATTCTTGCCGATATTGATGCCCAGTATGCCCTGGTAGTTTGCGGCATTGACATTCGCGATGAGCTGGTCGACGCCGTGATTGTTAAACCCCAGGCGATTGATGATAGCTTGTGCTTGCGGAATACGGAAGATACGCGGTGCAGGATTTCCCGGCTGAGGGCGCGGTGTGACTGTGCCAATTTCAAGAAAGCCGAATCCCAGCGCAGACAAGGCATCCAGATGTTCTCCATTTTTGTCGAGTCCTGCGGCCAATCCGATGGGATTGGGGAATGTGATTCCCATAACACGGCGTGCAGGGCATGCAAAAGTACGGCGTTTCAGCAGGCCGAGTTTGAGCGATTTATCCAGAACACTGAAAGTGACGCGATGTGCGGTTTCAGGATCAAGCTTGAAGAGCAGCGGACGCAGTAGCGTGTAAGCCATAAGTTGTTTTAATAGTGTGGTGTTCTAAAATCGATCAGAGACTGACGGTGTTTGTTCAAAAGGAAGCCATCGACCGTTAATCAGAACTTCCTGTGGTTGGAAGTTAGCCTTGTAATTCATTTTGCGATGTTCTTTTATCCAGTAACCAAGGTAAAGGTATTTCAGTTTAAGGGCTCGGCAGAGCTGGATTTGCCAGAGGATATTATAAGTACCGAAGCTGGCTTGGGCGATATCCGGATCATAGAACGTATAAACAGAAGATATGCCTTCTGGTAACAGGTCGATGATGCTGACCATGCGCAGGTCTTTCGAGTCATGAAAAGTGATCAGACCGGTGTTGATATGGCTTTGCAGCAAAAAATTCTGATACTGTTCGCGATTGTCTTGTGGCGCGACACCATTGGCGTGGCGCCTGGCCTGATAGCGCTGATAGAGCTCGAAATGCTTCCAGTCAAAATATAACCTGTTTTGACGCGCGGTCAAATGCCGGTGCTTTTTCCAGCATCTGCGCTGCGTACGGTTGGGGTCAAACGCATCAACTCTGATGCGCACTGACTGACAGGCGCAACATTGCTCGCATTGCGGCCGGTAAACAAACCGACCGCTGCGGCGATAGCCCTGATGCATCAGCTCTGCGTATGTTTGGGTATCAATGGCTTGTTCTGAAGCAACCACCTCGGAGCGTGCCATTCGGTCAGACAAATAGCCGCACGGATAGGGGTGCGTTGTATGATATTTAAGCGTTCTCATCTATTGATCCCATTGCGTTCAAAAGATCCTGTCGCGTTCAAAATCCCATTTTTCGCTGCGTACAGCATCTGGAATATGCTGTTCCAGCAGCCGACGGAAGATTGTTCTGGAAATTTCGCGTGCGCCCAGCGAAGCCAAGTGTGCTGTTTTGACTTGACAATCAATCAACACAAATTCCCATTCTGACAGTTGCCTGACCAGATGTGCAAATGCAATTTTAGAAGCATTGGGTGAACGGGAGAACATCGATTCGCCAAAAAAAACTTTACCCAGCGCGATGCCGTAGAGTCCACCGACCAATTTACCGTTGATCCAGGTTTCCACAGAATGTGCCAGGCCAAGCTGATGCAGCTTGTTATAGGCATCGACCATCTCAGGGTGAATCCAGGTGCCTTGCTGATCTTTGCGCGGTGCGGCGCAAGCCTGCATGACTTCGGAAAAGTGTGTGTCAGTCTGTATCGTGTAATTATTTTTCCGGATCAGCTTTGATAAAGAGCGGGAAATTTTTAATTCATCGGGAAACAGTACCATGCGCGGATCAGGGCTCCACCACAGTATGGGTTCATCTTCGCTAAACCAGGGAAATATCCCGTTGCGATAGGCGCTTAACAGACGCGATACAGATAAGTCGCCACCGGCTGCCAATAGTCCATTGGGCGATGCCAGTGCGTTATCCAGCGGTGGGAAAAGTGAGTCTGCGGTAAGTATTGGAATCATGATATCTGCAATTAATTGGCATTAACTTGATACAGATCAAGATTGACAGTATCAGGTTTCCTTATCATCCAGAATCAGGCAATCAAGCGGAAAAGATTTGAAAACAAAATAAATCATTATATTCAAATCAGCGGAAAGTCTGAATTTTTATAAGTAATAAAAAAAAAGTTGCACTGAAAATCAGGTGACCAGAATAATAATTCAAAGAAGGAGGGGCAATGTTTAATTTAATCCAGCGGAGCAGTACTGTTTTAACGGGTCTGCTCATCGTGGGTGTGGCGTTGTATGCGCCACAGGCAGCGGCACATAATAGAACACAGATCCTGGAGAGAAAAGTCCAGGAATTGGAAAGTATGTTAAGAGCGGTGCAAAGTGAGTTACAGCAGGTCAGGATTGAGTCGAGAGCTGAGGCAGAACGTGCTATCCAGGCGAAAGATACAGCCCTTCATGCGAGAGATACGGCTATTCAGGCAAAAGATCGGGCTGTAGCGGCAACAGAATCGACTGGGCGGGTTACGGATCGAGCAGCGCGCAAGGATAACATGGTGTTCTTCCGTGGCGGTTTTACGCATGCCATGGAACGGCGTGACGGCTCCAGTATCCGCAGCGATGTTGCGCCTGTTGGTATGCAGGATCAGGCCGACAAGAACGGCTGGTATGTAGGTGCGGGTTTTGATTGGAGCCTGACCAGGGATGCGTGGGGATTGCTGCCGGGCGCGCAGGTTTTTGCCGAACTGATGTTTGAGTATAAAAATTTCTCAGACCGTGTGTTAGGCAACGCGCTGGCTAATAATCCGACGATTCTGGCCGGCGGCGCGCTTAATCCGCGCACGGTGACGGTGAGTCAGTTTACATTGACGGCAGCGCCTAAAATCAAATTCATGGAAGGCTCCAGGATCAGGCCGTGGCTCATTCCAATGGGTCTTGCAATGCATGTCGTGAGTCCGACAACCGAATCCATTACATACTTGGTGCCTGGTGTAATGTTCGGTGCCGGTATTGACTATAACATCTGGAAGGATTTTTTCATCGGTATCGATGGCCGTTACCAGTTGACAGCGGGTAAGTCGGATGGTGTCAAAGTTGATGGTATGACGGTCGGTGGTTACATGGGTATCGGCTTCTAGGTGGAATGAAGTTTGAAGCTTGGGTTTGTACATAAAGTTTTTTGCGTAGTGTTTTTTCCTTGTTGTTTGTTGATGCGTAGTTCATAGGGCGCATAAGTTCGTGACGAAGCCATTGCACCTCACTGTAACAGTGAGGTGTTTTTTTTGAGAGTGTCGTTCATGAAAAACAGTCTTTTCAGTCGGTTTGGTTTAGTTGCTGTTTCCTGCCTTGACCAGCAGTTTGTCGAGTACACGTGTGCTGAGAATGCGTTTTAGAATACCGAAGAGGTATGTCGGAAAAGTGACGTAATACCGGGGCTGCGGTTTTTCTGCTTCAAGCGCATGAATGGCGCGTTTGAGAACGGCTTCGGGCGGGAGAGTGAAAGGTACCGCCGGACCTTCTTTATTCAGACGTTTTAGGACTTCCTGGTAACGTTCGCGATGAATGCTGTTTTCAATATCAACATATTTATTCAGCATAAGCAGCGCGTTTTGCCGGAATTTGCTGGCTATCGGGCCGGGTTCGATCAGGCAGACGTGAATATTGGTGCCTGTGAGTTCAAGCCGCATGGTGTCGCTCAGTCCTTCAATGGCGTATTTTGTGGCATTGTATGCGCCGCGAAATGGTAATGATACGAAACCGAGCACTGAACTGTTCTGGATAATACGGCCATAATTCTGTTTGCGCATTATAGGGAGCGCCCGGTTGGTGAGTTCCTGCCAACCGAGAACATTGGTTTCGAACTGGTTCCGCAGCGCATCGCGGCTGAGGTCTTCGATGGCGCCCGGTAAACCGTAAGCGCCGTTATTGAACAGGGCATATAATTCGCCGCCGGTTCGCCGCATGACTTCTTCAAATGCAAAATGAATGGAGTTTGAATCCATGAGATCCAGGCGGAAACTTTCCAGTCCTTCGTTCAGAAGCATGCTGACGCTATCATGTCTGCGCGCCGTGGCAAAAACGCGATAGCCTCTGGCATTTAACGCCTTCGCTACACACAAACCAATTCCACTTGAACAGCCTGTAATTAGGATCGTTTTTTTCATTTCCTTGATTGACCGTTTGAATATATTTCTGGTATCCGCTTGACAATCGGATGACTGCAAAGATAGCATCAATCGGACAGAAAATCTCTGTTTGATGAAGGCGGCTTAATTAACAGGCGGATCCATGTCGAAATCGAAAATATTATTCAGACTTAATAATGTTCCGGATGATGAAGCCGAAGATGTGCGTATGTTGTTGACTGATAACGATATTGATTATTATGAAACGTCGGCGGGAAACTGGGGCGTGTCCATGCCGGCTATCTGGTTAAAGGATGCGGATGATTATGCAAGAGCGCGTTCTTTGCTCGATGATTATCAAAAAAACAGAACAGTACGGATGCATTCCGAATATGAGCGTCTCAAACAGGAAGGGAAAAACAAAACATGGACTGACGCGATTAGGGAAAAACCTTTGTTGTTCCTGATACATTTTCTTGCCGCAGCATTGGTGGTTTATTTATCCGTGCGTTTGGTGATCGACATTGGTGATATGAGTAACAGCTGAAATATTTAAGCCGTGCATGACTGACAATACGCAAATTTCAATGACTTTAAAACTAACTATAGATAAGGAGCAATTATGAAAGGTGTGTTAAAAACAGTAGCAGCAGTGCTGATCATTTCACCATTGTATGCGCATGGCGGTGGAAATCCGGAGCATGTCAAATTTCCGGAGGGCTACGAGGATACGTTTACTGTGTATTCAATGGCGAATCGTGCGAATCAGACGCAAGTTGCCAAGTTATATGCGAATGAAACAGCGATTAGCAGTTACAAGGCAGATCAGAAAGCGGCTTCTGGCGCTGTGGTGGTCATGGAAATTTATGCCACCAAGACAGGAGAAGACGGTAAGCCGGTGATGGGCAGTGACGGGCTTTTTGAAATCGATTCTCTTGCGGGGGTTGCGGTGATGGAAAACCGCGCTGAGTGGGATGAAGGTTTCCCGGCGGATGATCGTACCGGAAACTGGGGATTTGCTTTGTATAATCCAGATGGTTCAGAAAAAAGCAATGAATTGAATTGCGTACAATGTCATACGCCGTTGACCGCACAGGATTATTTATTCACTTTCCAGAGATTGGTCGATTTTGTTAAGAATGATTAAGTGACGGGAAATTGGCGCAAGCAGATTGAAGCTGCATCAGCATGAAACAGTTGACGCAGCTTCAGTGTTTGAGTCGAGATTGTGCGGCTGCTCTGCTGATTCCGGTAAAATAAAATGTCTGGCTGTCGTGTCAGGATGGCAGACAAAAAAGTGCCATGAAATTAGAAAATATCTATTCACTTGTTACCGGTAATCGCGAAAAGGAATTCTTCGAAACGTTGACTGAAAACAACGTGTTGAAAATCGAAAGAATCGTTTCCAAAGGGCAATGTTCTCCGGAAAATGGCTGGTATGATCAAAGCCAGAATGAATGGGTCTTGCTGCTCAAAGGCAGTGCCGTGATAACCTTTTCAGATAACACGACAGTCTACCTTAGAGAAGGTGACTATCTACATATTCCGCCGCATCAAAAACATAGGGTAAGCTGGACCGATCCGGATCAGGAAACGTACTGGCTGGCAGTACATTATTAATCCCGGTGAAGAGTGCGATGTTACATCAATGGCACATTCAATAACATAACGCGCCGCTCACCAGGTCATCGGGATTTTAGGATTATATTAGGTTGAATAAGTGTTAAATATTCGAACCACAATCCGGCAACTGGGATAAAACTCCCGATTCAAGCGCGAGCAGGCGCGGATGATGTAGACTGTGAAACGTTAGGGGTTTGCGTTTGTGCCAGTCCGTTTTGAAAATGGATTGCCATATTTCTGGCGGAATTTTTCGACTCGGCCAGCGGTATCCACAATTTTTTGCTTGCCGGTATAAAATGGGTGGCACATGGAACAGACTTCAATATTCAAGGGCTTGTTCAGCGTCGAACGCGTCTGAAATGAATTGCCGCAGCTGCATGTGACAGTAATTTCCTGATAATCAGGATGTGTATCCGCTTTCATCGTTATCCTCGGTTACAGTATGACTAAAAGCACAAATCAAAAACGCGCTATTATCCTTTAATATTCCTGTTGATGCAATTAATATTGCACCATTTCGGATGTCTGGTTCTAGTGGGCTGCTGAAAGAGAAGCATGGGTGGAGAGCTGTGGGCGACTTTTGGAGTAAATCAGGAAACGTTATGAATTGCAGATAGTTGTGCTAACTATTTCTGCTGGCTCTGCTGGCATCAGGGCGCCAAAAAATTGCTATTCTATATACGAAGTTTTTGTTCTCTTTGTGCATCTATAGATGACTAACTGATACAACAGTTTTTTAGCGCAGGAGATATTTGTTGAAACAAGAAACAAACGAACCCCATATCCATATATATATGCAACACAAAATCTTTTTTATTTGTTCTGCTTTTTGTTTTGTGCAACGTTTGCCTTATTAAAATAGTCTCAGTAAAGTCTGTTAAGAAGATACAACCCGAATCAATGCATTGATAACCTGGAATGTAAGGAGAGTGAAGATGAATGAAGAGAAGAAAAAATTGACCACCGCCGCGGGCGCGCCGGTTGCGGATAATCAGAATGTAATGACTGCAGGGCCGCGTGGGCCGCAATTGCTGCAGGATATCTGGTTTCTGGAAAAGCTTGCGCACTTCGATCGTGAGGTAATCCCCGAGCGCCGTATGCACGCAAAAGGTTCCGGTGCCTATGGTACGTTTACTGTGACGAACGACATTACGCGGTACACCAAAGCAAAGCTATTCTCGCAGACGGGTAAAAAAACCGAGCTTTTCGTGCGATTTTCAACAGTTGCGGGAGAGCGGGGTGCTGCCGATGCTGAGCGCGACATCCGTGGTTTCGCGATTAAATTTTATACCGAAGAAGGCAACTGGGATCTTGTCGGTAATAATACACCCGTATTTTTTCTGCGTGATCCGCTCAAATTTCCCGATCTCAATCATGCCGTAAAACGCGACCCTAGGACTAATCTGCGCAGTGCGCGCAGTAACTGGGATTTCTGGACTCACTTGCCCGAGGCATTGCACCAAATCACCATCACGATGAGCGAGCGGGGCATTCCGTTTTCCTACCGTCATATGCATGGCTTCGGTAGTCATGCTTTCAGCTTGATCAATGCCGATGGCAAGCGAAGCTGGGTGAAATTCCACCTCAGGACCCAGCAAGGTGTCCGGTGTCTGACCGATCAGGAAGCAGAGCAACGCATCGGCAAGGATCGCGAAAGCCATCAACGAGATCTGTTCGAAAGCATTGAGAAGGGTGATTTTCCAAAATGGAATCTGATGATTCAGATTATGACTGAGGAACAGGCCCGGCAAACTTCATTCAATCCATTCGACCTGACCAAGGTATGGCCACATAAGGATTATCCACTCATTGATGTGGGTGTACTGGAGTTGAATCGGAACCCAGAAAATTATTTCGCCGAAGTCGAACAGTCCGCGTTCAATCCGGCAAATGTCGTGCCCGGGATCGGCTTCTCACCGGATAAAATGCTTCAGGGGCGCCTTTTCTCATATGGCGATGCGCAACGGTATCGTCTCGGCGTAAACCATCATCAGATTCCGGTCAATCATCCGCGGTGCCCGTACCATGCTTTTCATCGTGATGGTCAGATGCGGATTGACGGTAATTATGCGGGAACGCTCGGTTACGAACCTAATAGTTACGGCGAGTGGCGGGAGCAGCCTGATGCCAAGGAGCCGCCGCTGCGTCTCGACGGTGCAGCCGATCACTGGAGTCATCGCGAAGATGACGATGACTACTATTCTCAGCCCGGCAACCTGTTTCGGTTGATGAATGTCGAGCAACGGCAGGTGCTCTTCGAAAACACGGCTCGTGCGATGGGCGATGCACCGGAAGCAATCAAGCTGCGCCATATTGCCAACTGCCTGAAAGCCGATCCGGCCTATGGTGAAGGCGTTGCTAAAACGATGGGTATTTCTCTCAGGTAATCTCAAGAAATAGCCGGTGAGTGGACAATCGGTTTCAGTCGTTGATGCTGCGTCGGTGCTGAATCGAAGCATGCAATCTAAATGGAGCTGCGTCCATCTTCAATCGGTTTGCTTAACGTGAGCGGGTGTTTTTCTGTATTCCGTCGTTGCTCTCCTATTAGATCGTTTTTCTTTTAGTTGGAATCGTGTGATTCCCTGTACGTTAAAATAAGAGAAAATA
>CAYXFV010000072.1:0-13657 GCA_964464365.1 uncultured Nitrosomonas sp.
TGATATATCGGGAAAATAACTCCTAAGGCTCCTGTCCAAAAATTGGGGTCCACTTACTTCTTGCGACACTGGATTGATGCGTTTACTGCAAAGTAGCTTGTCACCACTTCGACCGGTTTTACGTTGACCGATCGAAGTGGTTCAACAAAACAACCTATCTATTATGCATAACAACGCAATCTCTGTGAGAATGACCTCAGAACTTCAATCCCACTTTCTTCAGCGCGTTTGCACCAATCTTCCAGCTGTTTAACCAACTCGTCTTTCGACGCTGTTGAACGCTGCCAGATCGCTATCAACTCTTCACGCATGTTGTAAACAGTATCGAGCGTTTTGGTATTGCGCAATACCTGGGTCAGTTTCTCACGCTCATGATCTTCAAGCGTTTTGGAATCGGCAAGAAGCCAACGTTTAAAGGTCGAATTATCAATTTCATAATGTGCGATCGTTTCTTTCAAATGCTCTAATTCCGCAGCAAAAGTCATTTTTAATGAGCCGGAGTATTTTGCCAGCACTTCATAGCGATGCGAAATAACGGCCTGCAATGTATCAAAATCACACTGTGTTTTATTCTTGTTAAGACGTAGTTTAGGCGCCACTTTCTTGACCTTGGCCAGTCCCAGCATTTCCAGAATACGTATGTACATCCAGCCGATATCAAATTCATACCATTTGTTGGACAGACGCGCCGATGTAGCATATGCATGATGATTATTATGCAGCTCTTCACCGCCAATCAGAATACCCCACGGCAAAATATTGCGACTCGCATCCTCAGCCTGAAAATTCCGATAACCCCAGTAATGTCCTACGCCATTGATAATGCCTGCTGCAAAAACAGGTGTCCACATCATCTGAATAGCCCAGATAGTCAAACCGATCGGACCAAACAGGACGACATTAATAATCAACATCAACACAATACCTTTAGCGCTGTGCTTAGCGTAGACATTACGTTCCATCCAGTCATCCGGCGTGCCATAGCCATAACGTTCCATGGTTTCTTTATTCTTTGATTCTATACGGTAAAGCTCGGCACCTTCTGTTAAAACCTTCTTAATGCCGTAAATTATAGGGCTATGCGGATCATCAACGGTTTCACATTTGGCATGATGCTTACGATGAACGGCTGTCCATTCCTTCGTGACCATACCTGTGGTCAACCACAGCCAGAAACGAAAAAAATGACTGGGTATCGGATGAAGCTCCAAAGCTCTGTGTGCAGAGTGACGGTGCAGGTATATGGTAATACTGGCAATCGAAATATGCGTGAGAACCAGTGTCACGACGACATATCCCCACCATGGCATATCAATTACACCTGAAATTAAGCTAAGAAAATCTAAAAACATATATATACATTCCTTCTAAAAGCCTGTAATTCCTATAGGCCATATAGTCAATCAAAAAACACCACCATACCTAAAATCCAACATCCGGTATACCCTTGGTTCGGTTATCAGGACCGGCTAATATCATTGAATTTATTAACAATCAATGTTCAACTTTACAAAACGTATCATCCACACTTACGATATCATTCCAGTCTAATTACATTAATTCAATAATAATTAATAATTTCTCAAGGAATAATATATTGTTATAGAACAAATAGTTAACTATCGATAGCAAAATAATTTATTTTGCGCTCTGGTAAAATACCAAGTCATTTATATCATGACAGCAACAGACAATTTACATCTTACCATTAATACTCACCATGACTGTAAATATTTGTTGTTCCCCTTCTCATGCTATACCGTATACCGGCAAATTGAGAATCCTTCCGCATTTTTACTGAGGAACATCATCGATTAAACGCCAATCGCCCAGCGCCAGATCTTCTAATGTATAACGGCCGATTGCAAACCGTATTAAACGCAGTGTTGGATATCCTACTGCCGCTGTCATGTGCCGCACCTGACGATTTTTACCTTCATTAAGAATCAATTCCAACCATGTTGTCGGTATATGTTTCCGCACACGAACGGAAGGCGTTCTAGGCCAGAGGTTTTCCGGTTGTTCTATCAAAGCAGCGCCTGCCGGCTGTGTCCTGTAATCTCGAATCGAAACTCCTTCGCGCAGCTGCTGTAGTGCTTCCGGCGTCGGAATCCCTTCGACCTGCACCCAATACCGCTTGGAATGTTTGAATTTCGGATTGCTGATCCTATGCTGCAAACGCCCGTCATCGGTCAGCAAAACCAGACCTTCACTATCGGTATCCAACCGACCGGCAGGATAGAAATCGGGCAGAGGAATATAACGCTTGAGTGAAACATGCCCGGATGCCGCAGAAAACTGACAGATCACGCCATAGGGCTTATTAAACAGAATCAATCGAGACATGCCGTTTGCAGTAAGTGCATAAAACAATCGACCTCAAGGCTGAAATAACGTATCGGGTGAGTGCCTGGATTGCAATACCATGACAATTTTGCGCCTTGATTTTTCACCCTGTTTCAGCACCACCTGATTGCGGGGAACCTCGAAACAATCGGCAAGATATTTTAACAATGCTACATTGGCTTTACCCTCGATCGGCGCAGCTGCCAGCTTGATTTTCATGGCATCGCCATGCAAGCCGACTGCTTTGGTGCGTTTTGCACCTGGCTGAATGTGCAATGTCAATATAAAATCTCCGCCGCCTGCACTGTGAAACCAGTTCATAGTACGAAGCGCATTAATTCAGCATTGACCTGAGCTCCATACTGATTCCGGCAATTACCATCAACAGCAGCTGAACGACAATGAGGGCGAACAATGGTGAAAGGTCAACATTGGCGATCGGCGGAATACGTCGGCGAAAAACGGCAAGAAAAGGCTGCGTAAACGTATTCAGCAATGGCGCAACAGGACTGTAGGGATTAACCCAGGAAATAATAGCCTGCGCGATAATCATGAACAACACGATATACAGCGTAGTCTTGATAATTTCCATGACGCCCATCAGGCCCATCACGCCGAAAACTGTCCCCGCATTAGCGCCGGAATCATATCCCTGATTAAAATACACCACAGCAAGAATGATGCATTCCATCAGCCAGGCCAGGATTAAAGTCGATAAATCCAGACCTTTCCACCCGGGGATAAAACGGCGCGCGGGCCGGACGATGAAATCAGTCACCGCAATCAAAAACTGCGAAACGTTGTTATAGTAAGGTATGCGCAACAACTGGAAATAAAAACGCAAGAGTAGCGCCAGAGAAAAAAGACCCAATAAGGTGTCAACAAGAAATATCAATATTTCACTCGTCACGTGCTGTTCCCTTCAAAACTGTTATAGACCGATTTTATGAATTCACATCTTACTGTATTCGTCGCTCATCTCTTGTGAGCGCGCATAAGACGCTTCAATTGCGGTAATAATTGCATTCTTGACATGGTTATCTTCCATTGATTGAATAGCCTGCTGCGTCGTACCGCCTTTTGACGTTACTTTGGCCCGTAACGTCGATGCATCTTCGTGGCTTTCACTCGCCAATTTAACTGCCCCCTGGAAAGTCTGCAAACTCAACTGGCAGGATTGTTCCAATGTCAGTCCCAATCTTATTCCCGCTTGCTGCATGGATTCAATAAAATAAAATACATACGCAGGCCCACTGCCGGATACGGCGGTTACTGTGTGCAGCATTTCCTCGTTATCCACCCATAACACCGTCCCGACAGCACCCAGGATGGATTCAGCGGCGCGGCGGTCCGGCTCACTGGCTTCAGGCGCAGCATAAAGTCCTGTCACACCCGCACGCACAAGAGAAGGTGTATTGGGCATCGCGCGGATAATACGTGGATAACCGCCCAGCCAGCGCATGATATCAATGGTGCGTATACCGGCTGCAATCGAAATCACCAGCTGCTGATTCAGCAGACCCGCGATATGTTGCGTCGTCGCATGCATTTGCTGCGGCTTAACAGCCAGTATGATCACATGATGTTCATTTTCTTTGACCGATTGCGACAGACCGTCAGCCAGCTCAGATACCGCGATGATGCCAAACGCGTCTTTGATTTGATTACGGCGTTCGGCATCAATTTCAACAATATTAATCTGCGCCGCCTGGTAACCTTGCTGTATCAATCCGCTGATCAGGGCAAAAGCCATATTGCCGCCGCCGACAAATGTGATTTTAATTTTATCCATCGTTGTCTGTGTTTTATCCTTATTTTAGTGCTGGCAACCCGGACAGTAAAAACTGGATCGCTGCCCCTGTTTGATTTGCCTGATGATCGTATTACAATTCCGGCAGGGTAAGCCTGCACGCCCATACACCCAATAGTGCTGCTGGAAATAACCCGGCTTGCCGTCAATATTCACAAAATCGCGCAAACTGCTCCCGCCAGCCTGAATGGCCTTTAGAAGCACCGCCTGCACATTCCGCACCAGCTTGTCGTAACGGCGCATCGCTATCCGGCCAATCGCGCTGGCGGGATGGATGCCAGACTGGAACAACGCTTCACTGGCATAAATATTGCCTACACCGACGACGACATGGCTGTCCATCAACATAGCCTTGATGCTCAATTTTCTACCACGTGAATATTGATACAGTCTTTCCGCGTTAAAATCCGCAGAAAATGGCTCGGGCCCTAAATTACACAACAGGGAATGTTGCAGACCATCGCCTTCATGCCATAAAACAGCGCCGAAACGCCGCGGGTCCCGCATCCGCATCACAATCCTATCCTCAACGACCAGATCAAAATGATCATGTGCGCCTGGCGCTTCGACAACCGGTTGATTGTCATGCGTTAAAATCCTCAGACTGCCCGACATGCCCAGATGAATAATCAATGTTCCGGTATCACCGGTAAATAAGAGATATTTGCCGCGCCGCGTAATCGCCTGGATCAGTTGCCCATGCAGCATCGCATCAAGACATTCCGGAATCGGCCAGCGCAGTTTTCTGTTACGCACGGCAACATCAGCGATACGGCGCTTTTCCAGATACGGTGCGATACCGATCCGCGTTACCTCAACTTCCGGCAATTCTGGCATAAAACGGCTTTGGAAATAACAATCATATGTAATTTTTATTCGAAAATACCGGGATTCAGCAACTGCCTGCCTTTCGATTCGGGAAAATAATAGCCGATCTGTTCATTGTCACGAAAAATGATCACGCCGTTATCACTTTCCAGCGCACTGAATTGAATAACGCCGCCATGCGACAGCGTTATTTTCATCATCGGTTGAACGGCTGAATGACCCTGCTGATCCACAACCAGTTCCACGGGCTGACTGGAGCGCCATAACGCCACCCAGCGATCCAGTAATTCCGCCGTCAAATGATGATTGCCCGCACCGCTTTCAGCACGCCATTCACCGGCCTGAACGCCATCGCGCTGTATCGAAAAATCCTGAGATTCAAACGCAACCGGTATTTCATTTTCTTCCAGCAATCGCGTACTGATAATATCGAACGATTGAACCGGTATCCATATCGCATAACGCGGTGATACCAGATAAATATGCTGATTAATCGCCAGATACTGTTGATCGGTCGTCGGCGCCAATCCGCCAAAGGCAAAATAATCATCGTCGAGGTAAAGCTCGATCAGCGGCTTGTCCAGATTAAAGTTTTCACTGTCAGCTATCGGAAAACGTTGCCGGCTATTGGCCGACAAGACATTCAATATCTTCCCGACTACGGCCTCATCCGCACGGGCATGATAAGGTAACGATAAATACCACCCGCCTTCAGTGCGCCGCAGCGCTACTTCTTCGCCATGACGGATGATGCGAATGGTTTGTACCGTATCAGGATCACGCAAAGTCTGAAATGTCACATCGGTTTCAGGCTGAAATTGCGGTCTCAGATAAAGAAATATGGCGAGACCGATAATGGTCGCCAGCATAATCAGATTAAGTTGTGAATGATACGTCATACAGTTTATTGGTTCCTTTTCCGGCGCCACCGAATTATAGCGCCGCTCAACAGAAAACTCCCCGGCAAGATAAATAAGAATACGACCACCATGACACTGAGCGCAGTCTCGCTGAATACCAATTGATTATCCACTGTCGCACGAGGTTGAATGCTGACCAGATCCTCGTCACCGGTCAGCCAGTTAAGCATATTGATACCGAGATCCAGATTGTTGCCATTGCCCAGATACATATTCGCCAGAAAATGTCCGCTGCCCACGACGACAATCCGCTGCTCCCTATGATCAAGCAGACGCGTTAACGCGACGGCAATCGTAACCGGTCCGGCGGCGTCTTCGTTCTGATCAAAACTGATGGCCTCATCATCAAGCGAGCCGCTTTCCACCCAGCCGTTGGGCGCCACGTCTACCAGCGGAACGATTCTCCAATCATCGTTTTCACTAAAAGCGATCTGGCGTGCAAACGGAAATACGGTAATATAATCAAAATGCTGCGTAATTTCATGCTGCCCGTAAACGGCACCCAACGCAAAGGTAAGCGGTGCTTTCAGCTGCTGGGCCTGTGGGTCGACAACAACACCGGGCGTCAGCACAAGACGCAGTTTCTCGGTCAATGGGAGCAAGCCACGCAAGGACTCCTGATCAACCAGCCATAATAAATTCCCGCCCCGGTCGATATAGTGCAATAACTTATCCACTTCCCCAGGCATTAAATCGACTTGCGGTGAAGCAATCAGCAGCACATCCGCATTTGACGGAATATCCGGCACAAGCGCAAGGTTAAGCGGCTGACTGACAAATCCATTAATACTCAGCTGCCGGCCAAAGTCACTCAGGTCATAATTGGCGTTTCCGTCAAGGCTGCGTTCACCATGACCGCTTAACGCCATAATCAATCTTTCTTCAGGCCGCGCCAGACGCATCAGCGCTTGTGTGAAAGCCTGTTCATTAATTGTCGTTAAATTCGCCTGCCGCTGCTGATAGTGAATCACCATTTCGCCATTCACCTTCACTCCCGCTTCTTTGGCCAGATGCGGCTGTTCAACAGGATCAATGAATGTCAGTGAAAGATCGGGCTTGATACGCTGATAAAGTTGTACAAAATTATGAATAATGTCACGCACGTCGCCATACTGCGCATGTTTCTCGGTTGCATACGCTGTCACCTGAACCGGCTCATTCATTTTGCGCAACAGGTCGATGCTGGTCTGACTGAGCGTATTGCGGCCATTCTGACTGAGGTCCCATTGCTGCCGCGTTTCAAGCGCCAGATAACCCAGCAATGCAAATAACAGCAGCAACAGCACCATGAAAATACCATGCTGCATTTTCTGTTGCATACGAAATTTTTTGCTGGAAATCGTCATGAAGGTCTACCGGTGTAACCGATCACCATCCAGATGGCGAATGGTTAACACAATAAAAAACAGCGTAAACAACATCAGATAGGCCACGCTGAAAGAATCAAGCAGTCCGCTATTGAATTGTTTGAAGTGCGTGAGTATGGAGAAATATTGCACCCATCCTTTCTGGCTGTTGCCCAGCATATCCAGAACCCAGAAACACAGTAAGATGCCTAATGTGCCCACTGCTGCAATAACAGGCTGTGCAGTCAGACTGGAAACAAAAAGCCCTAAAGCCACAAAACAACAAGTCACCAGAAACAACCCGAGTATACCGCCGATCAGCAAACCTGCGTCCAGCGCACCGCCCACCGACAGCGAAACAGGCAGAATAACGATAAAAGACATAACGCCCGAAATAAAAAGCATAAGACCTAAAAATTTACCGATGACAATTTCACTGATCGCAATGGGTGCGGAAACCAGTAAAACCAGCGTATGATTTCTACGTTCCTCCGCCAGCAAGCGCATTGTCAATAATGGAACAACCATCAGCAGCATCAACGCCGCCATGGCAAAAACAGGTGTTACGATGATTTCGGTAAAACCGGGGGGGTTGGCTATCTGCTGCAACTGTGACTGCACGTGCAGATAAGCATCCAATCGGCCCAGAAAAACCCAAGTCAGTACAATCTGTATCAACGCCAGCAAACACCAGGCAAGCGGCGAAATGAGCAGCGATCTTAACTCTTTACTGGCTATGGCAAGAATCATTCCAGCGTACTTTCCTTTTTTAATGAAACTTCATTTCCTGTTTGCGTCAATTCGGTGAATACGGTCTCGAGATTCGTACCTTCCTGCTGTAACTGCGCCAATGCCTGATCGAGAACAATGCGTCCTTTGCTCATAATCAGCACACGTTCGCACAGGCTTTCCACTTCCGAGAGAATATGTGTCGACAGAACAATACTGCATGACTGGCCCAGTGTGCGTATCAGCTGGCGCATTTCGCGTATCTGGTTCGGATCCAGCCCCACGGTAGGTTCGTCCAGGATAATAATATCCGGCTCATGAATAATCGCCTGTGCAATACCGACACGCTGTTGCAGACCTTTTGACAGTGTGCCGATTAATTGCTTACCCCGATCGGTCAGGCCGCACTTCTGCTTACTATCTTCAACCGCAGATACGACACGTTTCTTATCAATGCGATGCAATCGCGCCACAAACACCAAGAATTCATCCACCGTCATATCCATATAAAGCGGCGGTATTTCAGGCAAATAACCCAGATGCGCCTTAGCGGATTTAGGGTTGTCCAGCAAATCGATCCCGCAGATTTTAATGCTCCCCGAACTGGGCGCAAGATTACCGGTCAGCATGCGCATGGTTGTCGATTTGCCTGCGCCATTGGGGCCCAGCAAGCCGAGTATTTCACCCGGCCTGAGCTGTAGCGTAACATCCTGCACAACAAAAGAACGGTGATATGCACGGCTCAAATGCTTTGCTGACAACGTTAATGGTGAAGCGCCATGATCGGTCACGCCGGAGTCCTTCTCGTTTTTAATTATCCATTTCAAACCTGCTTACCCCTAGGAACAAGGAACAGATTTCATCCGTTATTAGTTATTATTCTATAACACAATATTTCTACGATAACACGCGCTGTTTGCAATGTCCGGGCATTGCAACAAGGATAACATTTTTAATCCGCAGAATATTTGCATTCATTTTGCATGCAACGTTGATATTCACTCCGGATATTCGATCAGGCAGCTATTCCGGGTACAATGCTTAACCGCAGGATAGATCAATCGATGGGATATTTTCACGTATTCTCCGCCAGCATCGTTAAATCTACAATTTATCCTGACCATCTGCGCTGAATAATTAGCTGACGATTCCATTTCTATTTTTGGCATCAGAAAATTTGTAACAATATAAAGTGTATGATTATTACGACACATGAGCCGCGCCCCAAGCTTCAGAGCATTTTTAAAACCGAATAGATCATATTTGAAGTTTTTTATCATTTCAGTAGTTTACTAAAACATGTTGCAAATAAGACACACTCCAATTTGACAAAAAACAGCATATAAACTCATAATCGCGTCAGCACATCATACGTGGAAAGAATATTTTAAATGGTGGGACGGCTTTTTACTATTTGACTCATGCGAATAGTAAATAATCTAAATCTGAAGTTCACTTAAAAGGATAACAGCATGAATAAATTGTCAGCCAAGAAAAAACTGATTGGAATGATTCTACTGCCTGCGTTTTTCTCCTGCGCAGTTGCAGCGCAGACAGCAAATGCTGCTCAGGATCATAATAGTGGCATCCAACAACCCGTGGGTTATGTCTCTGAAGGTAATGCAGGCCAGGTATGGCGTAGTACATACGACCTTGGCAATCATTGCTGGCGTACCGGGTACTGGGATGAGACCATGGCTACCGAAGAATGCGACGGTATCAAAGAAGAAAAAGTCGCAGAAGCGCCTCCAGCACCTGCACCTGCACCGATACCTGCTCCTCCAAACAAACTGACATTCTCAGCCGATGCGCTCTTTGATTTTGATAAAGCAATATTGAAACCTAATGGCAAAATCGCACTGGATGAATTTGTTCGCGGCCTGGAAGGCGTCAGCTTTGATGTCATCGTTGCAGAAGGTCATGCAGACAGAATCGGTGCTGCGGATTATAACCAGAGATTATCATTACGCCGTGCTGAAGCGGTCAAAGCTTATCTGGTATCCAGAGGCATTCCGGAAAGCCGCATCTTCACAGAAGGTAAAGGCGAGACACAACCTGTCACAGGCACCATGTGCGACGGAAAATCCGGTCAAGCACTGCGTGCGTGCCTCGAACCTGATCGCCGTGTAGAAGTTGAAGTCTCAGGCGTGCGTTAAGCGTATCGTTAAGCGCTGTAATATCAACGCACCCCGGTTTCATCGATAACAACAAAAAACCCTGCCATGTGCGGGGTTTTTTGTTGTGCGATCACCTGAGCACATTTCCCACATGCATCAATCTCCTGTTCCGATCGACACTTTAATTGAAGCGCGCTGGGTCATTCCGGTCGATACAAAAAACGCCACACACAACAACCATGCGATTGCCGTCGATCAAGGAAAAATAATCGATGTTCTTCCGATCAACGAAGCAGCCAGCCGGTTTAATCCCAAACAAACAGTATCCCTGCAAAACCACGTCCTGATCCCCGGCTTCATTAATCTGCATACTCACGCAGCAATGACATTGATGCGCGGTCTTGCCGACGATCTTCCGTTAATGGAATGGCTAAACGAACACATCTGGCCAGCGGAACGGCATCATGTGAATGAAACCTACGTTTACGACGGTACGCGATTGGCCTGCGCCGAAATGCTTAGAAGCGGCATTACCTGCTTCAATGACATGTATTTTTTTCCCGAAGCCAGTGCGCAAGCGGCACTTGCTGCCGGAATGCGCGCCGTGATCGGCATGATCGCAATTGACTTTCCGACAGCCTATGCCAGCGATGCCGACGATTATCTGGCCAAAGGACTGGCCCTAAGAGACAACCTGCAATCTGAATCGTTATTACACTTCAGCTTTGCACCGCACGCCCCTTACACGGTCAGCGACAAAACCTTTACCCGTATTTTGACTTATGCCGAGCAACTGGATATTCCAATACACCTGCACCTGCACGAAACAGCCGACGAAATCCGCATGGGTCTGGAATCACATGGCATACGCCCTATCGAGCGACTGCGGCAGCTCGGCCTGTTAACACCCAACCTTATTGCGGTGCATATGGTGCAATTGACTGAATCGGATTTACGCATCCTGCAGCAAAACGGCTGCCATATTGCACACTGCCCTTCTTCCAATCTGAAACTTGCCAGCGGATTTGCACCCGTTGCATCATTGCTGGATGCCTGTATCAATGTCGGATTGGGCACTGACAGCGCTGCCAGCAACAACCGGCTGGATATGTTTGAAGAAATGCGACTGGCCGCTTTACTGGCAAAAGCCGTCAGCGGTCGGGCGAATGCGCTGCCTGCTTATCAGGCTTTGCAAATGGCCACCATCAATGGCGCCAAAGCACTGGGCATAGAAGCAATAACCGGATCACTCACACCAGGAAAAGTAGCCGACATCACCGCCATCGACCTTTCAGATGTGAATCTATTACCCTGCTATGACCCGGTCTCGCATCTTGTATATACCGTCGGTCGAGAACAGGTGAGTCATGTTTGGGTAAATGGTAAAATGTGCGTGGAAAATAAGCAATTGACAACGCTAAACCTTTCTGATCTGGGAAACAGAGCTGTATACTGGCAGGAACGCTTGACAAACCGGCTGCCGCATTCACGGCAGTTATAAAAGTAAAGGAACACGAATGAAAGACGATGGCATAAACGCGGATCCTTTGGAATTGGAAAAATTCAGCCAGCTCGCACACCGCTGGTGGGATCCGAACAGCGAATTCAAACCGCTCCATGAAATCAATCCACTGCGTATGGATTACATCGAAGGACTCGCAGGTCTCCAGAGCAAAGTTATTCTGGATGTCGGCTGTGGCGGCGGTATTCTGTCAGAAGGCATGGCCGCACGCGGCGCTAAAGTCACCGGCATCGATTTGAGCGACAAAGCCCTCAAAATCGCCAAATTACATTTGCTGGAAAGCGGTCAGCAGGTTGAGTATCGGAAAATCACAACCGAATCGCTCGCCAAGGAACAACCACAGCATTACGATATTGTTACCTGCATGGAAATGCTCGAACACGTACCCGATCCGATGAGCGTGGTCCGCGCCTGCGCAAAACTCGCCAAACCAGGCGGCTGGGTATTTTTCTCCACCATCAACCGCAACCTGAAAGCTTACCTGTTTGCAATCATCGGCGCGGAATATGTCCTGAAACTATTGCCGCGCGGCACGCATGAGTACACCAACTTTATCAAACCTTCGGAGTTGGCGCGCATGGCGCGCAATGCCGACCTCCTTGATGAAAAACTGATCGGCATGACATACAATCCTTTCACCAAAGTCTACGCGCTGGGAAATGATACCGATGTCAATTACATCATGGCCTATCGCGTCTGAAGCGCGATATCAATCATGGTAAGCGCTGTTTTTTTCGATTTTGACGGCACACTCGCCGACACCGCGCCGGATCTAGGCCATGCACTGAACCGCCAGCGCATCGCCCGGGATCTGGATCCCATATCCATCGATACCATCCGCACGCAGGCATCCGCCGGCGCGCGCGGCTTATTGAAACTCGGATTCAACATCGGCCCCGAAGATCAGGATTACATGCCCATGCGCGATGAATTCCTGGAATTTTATGCGCAGCGGCTTTGTCACGACACTTGCCTGTTCCCTGGCGTCGCAGAATTACTCGATCAGCTCGATGCACAAAACATGCCCTGGGGCATCGTCACCAACAAACCAGCGCGATTCACGCATCCGCTCATTGCGCTGCTGGGTTTACAACAACGTGTCGCCAGCGTCGTCTGTGGCGACGAAACAAGCCACACCAAACCACATCCCGAACCACTCCTGATCGCCTGCGGGAAAATCAATGTCTTACCCGCCGACTGCCTGTATTTAGGCGATGATCAGCGTGACGTCAAAGCGAGCCTGGCAGCCGGCATGGAACCCTTCATCGCGCTTTACGGCTACCTGGGCAACGACCAGCCGCCGGAAACATGGGGCGCACGATATATGATCAACCAGCCGCAAGACCTGCTCGCTTACTTGTCCGCCAGATGATAGAATTACCGTACCACAAGATTGCGGTTGAACTTTTCTAGCTCAGCCATATCTTAGATACACCACACAGAATATCGGGGACGATCTGGCTTCGACGTGGGTTGCAAAGCAGCGTAGGGCATACCGAGGATCAGATTACCTCGTAAATCCATCTGAAAACAATAGTCGCAAACGACGAAAATTACGCTTTAGCCGCTTAAGGCTAGCCTCTGCACCGGTGGGCCTCAACGCCGGGTCTGGCAACAGACAGCAGAGTCATTAACGAGGATCGCGCACTGCAGGGTTACTTTGCAGGACGTTAAACACAAGGTAACTCGCCTTTCAATAGCCCGCCAGTTGGCGATTGCAAGGTTAAATTAAATAACATGGCTAAGTATGTAGAACTGCCTGTAGAGGGCTTGCGGACGCGGGTTCGATTCCCGCCGTCTCCACCATTTAAACATCCAGCACCATCTAACAGAACTCATAAACCCGCGCAGCAGCGGGTTTTTTTATTACTCAATCGTCTAATTAGATACAATTTTATCTATTGACATCCGAAGATAAGTAGGGGCAACATTAAGGGCAACTGAGTTGAAACATCACGGAGTTGTCCCTATGCCCCTTTCTGATATATAGCGAAGCTCAGATAAATTGATTATAATTTATAAATGACTTATCCCATTTC
>CAYXFV010000073.1:0-13620 GCA_964464365.1 uncultured Nitrosomonas sp.
CCTGACATCTCTTGGGAAAACAAGACAGTTTCAACAATTAATTACAACATAGCCTCTGGAAACCTTTGAACAGATTCATGTAGTCATTGGCTGAAGTGCCATTCCTGTCGCTGGGGCTGAACACCGCGCCGGATAACAGATAGCCCTTTAATCCGGCTGTATCCGAAGACTGACTGCCCGCACCGATCAGGTGCGCAGCGGCCAGCATGCCGGAAAGCGTGATGGGTTGGCCGTTGAGAACCTGCCCTTCATATTTATCCAATCCGAGAAACTGGATTCTGTTCCACAAAACAGCCTGCCAGTCCCGAATGATGATTTCCTGAACAGCACCGTTGCTGAGGTAATCCTGTTTGCTGTGGATGCCGTTTTTACCCGACCAATTGCCGATCCAGTCATTTTTAAATAAATGACTGTCGCTGTTGTCGACACCATAGTAGCCAAGATCAAACAGCGCTGCTTCGCCGAATTGGTACTTGCCGATAAAACCGAAAGGGTTCTCGATAGCATAATTCTGAGGGCCACCCGGAATACTGGACGATTCCCTGAACCCCAATGTATCTAAAAAATCCTGATAAGCCTGGGCCATTATGACAGTCTGAATAAATGGATAAAGCGCGTCTGGTTCATTGTTTCCTTCGAGCTGCTAACAATCACAATCAAATATTCAATATCCGCTTTTAATGCTAGATTTTCATTTTACGCCGGACTGCCCAGTCAAACAGACGGTTGCCTAACAACCAGCGTCCGATCACGGCTGATTTCGAGTCGGCAGGCAATGCGTGACGCGTGGGTGGAGAGGCTGCATTAGCGGCTTTCAGAACGGCGCGTGCAATAATTTCCGGCCCTGGTGCTATGGGTTCATCTTTCAGCAGACGGGGCAGGGCATCGAGCAATTTCCGGTAGGCCGGGGGATGCGTTACCGTTTTAAGCAATTCGAATTCTTTTTCGGCGAATTCGGTTTTGATTAAACCGGGTGCTATGACAATAACGCGGATACCGAATTCCATGACTTCACCGCGCAAAGTTTCCGATAATGCTTCAACCGCATGTTTGGACGCGGCGTACCAGCCAAATCCAGGAATGGAGATGCGCCCCAGGATCGATGCAATGTTGATGATGCACCCCGATTGTTGTGCGCGCATATGCGGCAGTACGGCCTGCATGAAACGCGCATAGCCGAAGACATTGACTTCGAACTGTTCATGCGCGGCTTCCATGGATACACTTTCGATAGCGCCAAGCTGGCCATAGCCTGCGTTATTGACCAGCAGATCGATACGTCCTTTGGTTGTCATGGCATGACTGATTGCGGCTGCAATTGCCGGGGCATCGGTCACGTCCAGGCAAAGCGGTTCGATGTTGTCCGAACGTATTTCTTCCAGCCGGTGCATGCGCCTTGCCATGGCAAAAACATAATAACCGTCTTCTGCCAGCAATTCTGCGGTCGCTTTACCGATGCCGCTGGATGCGCCGGTGACCAGTGCAATACGTTGTGTCATAGCGGTGCCCAATTTGATTTAATTTGTTTTATGCGTGTCGTTGGATCACATTTTACGCAGAATGCTTCAGCAGTGGTGCTTTAAATCGATTTGCTGTTTATCGCTGGCCTGCCGGTACGATGGGTTGGGAATTGTTTCACATACTTTTCTGGTTCAGGGCGAGTGGTTATTGATTCTATTCCCGCACTTCAGCGCGGCAGAAACAAATTTGCTACACTGTTTCCGAAAATAACGCTTGATGGAGTATAAATAATGCAACGACAAAACATAAAAACAGTAGCCCCCAGACAAAACAAATGGCCGAAGTTGATTACCCTGGGATTGATCATGGTGATTATCTTCTTTGCGGTATCGCTGCTCCCGCGAGGCTTTTCCGACGATATCTCTCTCATTGGACAAGGAACCCCTGTGTTGCTGCTGGTTAATGATGACAATATTCTGCAAAGCGGAGAAACAATGGTGGTCATGAATAAGATCAGAAATGAATATGCGGAACGCCTGGAGTTTGTCGTTGCCGATATCAATACGCCTGAAGGCAGGGTATTTACGCAAAGAAACGGCTACATGGCGACTGCGCTGGTGTTTTATTCAGCCGATGGCCGAAGCCTGCAAACACTCTACTCGGCACAGACCGTAGAATCGTTACGGCAGGAATTGGATACACTATTCCAGTATTGAGTGGAATCGGAGAACAGCCGCTAAATATTCAGATCTGCTGGCTGCTTAACGCTATGGACTTCATGTTTGACAGCGCACATCATGCATGAAGAAATGGGTACGGAGACCATGACGCGAGCAATGAGGGGTCAGACAGTGGTTCTTTCTCCCGGCTCCAGAGCTGCTGCTCTGGAAACCGTAAACAGATTCTCAGGTCCGTGCGGCTGTTTGCATACCGTCGTTGCCACGGCGCACACTGAAAAATACGAAGCCAAGACCAGCAATCAACAGGAACAACGTGCCAGGTTCACTGACTTGGGTGGGCGGAACACTCAAGGCGGTAATCAGGCGCTGGTTATTGTTCGGATTGGTAGGGTTGAGCACATAGAACTCCCAGTCAGAACTAACTGCGCCATTACCAATACCTGTCAGTAAGCTATTGGCCAGACTTTGCGTAGTTATACTACTTACCGTACCGAAAGTGTTCGATTTGAATGTCCCGTCACTCAGATTCAGCGTCGTACCTTCTTCGAAGAAGATTTCCCACAGTGCTAACTGGAATGCAGCATCAAATTGGGCACTGCTGCCAAGACCGGATGCATGGTTGTCATAGAGCCAGCTAACCCGGGCGTTTTGCAGGCCAGTTATGCCGCCGGATGAAACAGTTGCAGAAACAATATCGTACTCAACGTTACTGCCCGTAACCAGCCAATGGTCGACGTCAATGCAGAAAGCCTGCAAATTGGTATCCCATTTAGTTGGATCCGGACTGGAAATGACGTTGAAGTTAAATTGACCGGCGCCGACGCTTTGATTGGTAAAGGTGGGTGCTGGTGCCGTTTTCGTGATTTGCCCTCCCATTCCTCCGTTAGCATAGCCAGTGTAATGCATCGTAATGGGAGCTGCCCAGCTGGCTGAGGCGGTTGTAAGTAAAGCAATCGCGGTTGTAGAGAGCAATTTATTTAAAAAGGGTTTCATTTTATTTTTCCTTTAGTTGATATTGAAAAGATATTGCGCCATTTCAGACAGCCTATCTTTATTTAAGCAAAAAACATGCCATAATTAATTAACGTGTATATACAATTGGTTATATATGGCAATATTGCGTGTAAAATATTTTTTGTAAAAATTTCCGACACTATTTCTTACGCATATTTCCCTGATTCCTACAGGGATTCTGGCTTTTTTAGCGAACCAGGAAGTTGAGATCATGACGATATTTGGGGCTCTGAGAAGGTTTGCCAAGTTTGTGTCTGGTGCTGGCCGTTGAAATCCTGCCGTTGCCAATCAGGAAACTTACTGTCGGAATGACTTGATAAAGTCGGTGTTGAACAGGCAGGGCAATCGCGACCTGCCACGAGAAATCATCTATACTGTTCGGTTTTGTATCTGTGATTCGATTTATCAGGAATGCCCATTTGCAGAGTCACCCTAGTACCGTTTTCTGGGTCGGGGCACTCAATGGAATCGTTCTACTGATTCTTTTTCTTGCTTTTCTGGCAGGTTATTTTTTCAATACCGGTATCAATGCGTATCTGATGGGGGGCACTTTTGCCGGTGTTTCACTGCTGTTATTCATTGTGTTCCGCTTGCTTTTTGCGTTTGTCCGGATTGGGTTGAACAGGATTTCTGTTTCACTGTTCTCCATATTTCTGGCCACACTCGTTTCTTTTTACTTCATTAAAATAGGTGGATTTTATTTTCCGGAAACGGTTTATTTTCCTGTCATCGGTTTGGGTGTCGTGGCCCAGATTTTTATTTTTGGTTCGCTGAGTCATTTCTTTAACAACAAATTTCAACGATCCTGGTTTTACGTGACATTGTTTGTATTGGGACTTGGAATTGATGCTTTCGGGATTCACTGGATAACGTCGAAAGGTGGAAATCAACCCGAAACCGATTTCAGGCAAATTCATGTTTCCCAGTTGACTACCATTGAAGATCCATCTGAAGCGGGCAATTTTTCGGTCATCCACTTCACTTATGGCAGCGGAACGGATAAACAGAGAAAAGAATTCAGAAGCGGCGTTCAATATCGGACGCAACCGATAGATGCGTCTCCCATCATGCACGCGTGGGAAGGATCAACAGCCAAATGGCGTGAGAGATTCTGGGGATTCGACGCGAAGACATTTCCGTTAAACGGAAGGGTATGGATGCCGAAAGGTGAGGGACCTTTTCCGTTGATTCTGATTGTTCATGGCAACAGCAGCATGGAAAAATTCTCGGATCCCGGTTATGCCTATCTTGGTGAGCTTCTCGCGAGCCGTGGATTTATCGCTGTTTCGCTGGATCAGAATTTTGTCAATGCCACCTGGTCGGGCGATTTCAAAGGCCAGGAAATGCCGGCGCGCGGATGGATGCTGCTCAAGCATCTGGCGCAATGGAAGGACTGGAATCTGGATAAGCATCATGACTTGTTTGGAAAAATCGACATGCAAAACATTATTCTGGTCGGTCATAGCAGAGGCGGTGAAGCCGTAGCCATTGCGGCGTCATTTAACAGACTGCCATTTTTTCCGGATAATGCCAATCTGCAATTTGACTTTAATTTTAATATCAAGGGAATCGTTGAAATCGCACCCACCGATAAACGCTATTTCAGGCGGCTTTCGCTTGAAAATATCAATTATTTAAGTCTCCAGGGATCGTATGACAGCGATGAAGCCAGCTTCTTTGGACTGCGCCAGTATCAGCGCATCGATTTTACCGACAGTAATTACTGGTTCAAGGCCGGGTTATATATTCACCGCGCAAATCACAGTCAATTCAATACCGTATGGGGCGAAAAAGACAGCAAGCTGCCTTATGGCTGGTTACTGGATGTCAATTCGCAAATCAAAAGCGAGGAACAAAGACAGATCGCAAAAGTATACATTGCCGCCTTTGCTGAAGTGCTGTTCAATGACAAAGCAGAATACCTGCCGCTATTCAAAAATGCATCCGTGATAAAAAGCTGGTTGCCTTCAACCATCTACCTGAATAATTTCAAGGATTCCAGAAAACTGGTGATCGCGGACTTCGAGGAAGATATTGATTTGACTACGGCACAGCATGGCAGCATTAAAGCTCGCAACTTCAAAATATGGCGGGAAGTGCCGCTACAGTTCCGGGATAAGGATACCCAGGGCAACAATGCGCTGGTGCTTGGTTGGGATTCAAGAGCGGATTCTGTCGCGCTGGAAAAAAGCTACGAATTAACACTGGATGATCCTATCGATCTGGGGGCAATCGATGCTTTTCTGCTATCTATGGCGGCTGGGAATCCGCAGGAACTGGGTGCGGCAAGTGAAGCTAAAGAAGATTGGAATGATTATAGCGGCGATGAACTCAACTTTACCATTCACTTGATCGATACTTCAGGCAATCAGCTCAGTATTGCTTCCGATGCGCTGAAGAAAATCGCGCCGAGATTAATGATCAATTACATGAAATTAAAATCATTGAATAAAAATCTCGGTGACAGCTGGGAGCTTTCTCTTGAGTCGTTTGAATATCCACTGGCGGATTTCGAAGGAAATATCGATCATTTCGGCTTGCTGCACACCATTAAATTCAACTTTGACAAAGCGGATCATGGCGTAGTGATTGTCGATAATCTGGGGTTCGCGCTCCACTAACACGCATAGTGATGTGGATAGAAGTATCGCTGTGCTGAAAAGCGGTAGAACGTTCCTGGTGTTCTGATACGCTTGTTCTGCAGTGCACAAAAAAACCCACCGAAGTGGGTTTTTTTATTTAGACTTCTGAGTATCTATTAGCCTTTCGTTTTTCCTGATGGTATGGATGCAGGGCGTAAAGGAGACTGTGAAGGTTGTTCAGCGGCCATTTTTTGATGATATTCAGCTTTTTTCCAATTGTCTGCAATGGCGATTTCATATTGGTGGATTTTAAATTCCACATGTTTTTTGATATTCTGGCCATTTCTTCCCAAAAAACTGGATCTTGGTTTATGGCTGAGGGCTTCAATCTGACCCTCGATTTTGGCCTGTAATTCATTAACCTGATTGGTATAGTATTGCGCCAGTGTGTTGTGATCAGCGCCGTTTTCAAAAGCCATATCCTGATCTGCTGCAATAACCTGTACAGGTAAAGCGATTAAAACAAAAGTGAGTAAGGATATAACGGTAAAATTTTGAGTTGTTCCGGTTTTCATTATTGACACTCCTGCAATTAAATTCATCATGGTTCCCAGTCTAAATAAATCAAAGCATCATGAACATTGGGGTAACCATTAATCTTGACTAAGTAAAACCATTAGGTATGACAGTGGGGTGGAAAGGGCCTGTTTATGGCCCTTTATCACATAAATTCTTAGCATCAATTCTAAGGTCGGGATGCATTTATTACGGTGGAAAATGGCGGTAGCTGCGATAAAAGATCGTAGATTTTAGATTTAAACCTGCGCCAAATACAGATTCATGATTTTGTAACAATTAAATTTTAGTATGGTTTTATTTGAATAAAGGTTATTTAATCATTCATGCCGCGAAGCCAGAAAAAAATTTTTGTGCTGGATACCTCGGTTATTCTGTACAACCATCAGGCGATATACAGTTTTGCAGATAATGATGTCGCCATCCCGATTACTGTTCTTGAAGAACTCGATCATTTCAAGAAAGGCAACGATACGAAAAATTTTGAAGCGCGTGAATTTATCCGCATTATGGATAATCTGTCCCTACATCAATCGCTGCAAAAGTGGATTCCAATCGACCGGCCCAATCACGGTCGTTTTAAAGTGGTTATGCCGGAACAGGCGAATGGGGTCGATGCGACGCATATTTTTGGAGAAAATACCGCTGACCACCGTATTCTCAACACAGCCATCGCTTTAAATAACGCATTTCCCCGGAAAAAGGTTATTCTGGTCACCAAAGATATCAATTTACGGTTGAAAGCCAAATCGCTGAACATTACCGCCGAGGATTTTAAAACCGGAAAAATCAAAGACCTTGAGTCGCTCCACAAAGGCAGCGCCATAATAGAAGGCTTGTCGAAAGCAAAAATTGACGACATATACACCAACGATTCCTGCCTGCCTGAAGATGTCGGGATTCATGCGCCGATTCCCAATCAGTACTATATTCTGAAAAATGGCCGCACTTCGGTGCTGGTATTTTATAACCCGGAATCACAGAGAATCGAGCGTATCCAAAAGAAATCCGCATACCGGATTTCACCCAGGAATGCGGAGCAGGTGTTTGCCTTGCACGCCATTACGCATCCCAACATCAAACTGGTGACATTGCAGGGCGTGGCGGGTACCGGAAAAACACTGCTGGCGCTTGCCGGCGCGCTGGATCAGAAGCGAAACTTCAAGCAGATATATCTGGCGCGGCCCATTGTGCCATTGAGCAATAAGGATATCGGCTTTTTGCCCGGGGATATTATCTCCAAGCTCAATCCTTATATGGAACCACTCTGGGACAACCTGAAATTCATTAAAAGCCAGTTCAACGAAAGAGACAAGGAATTTAAACAAATCACAGAAGCAGTCGAACAGGAAAAACTGACCATCACGCCGCTGGCGTATATCCGTGGCAGGAGCATATCGAATGTATGTTTTATTGTCGATGAAGCGCAGAATCTGACGCCGCATGAAGTCAAAACCATTATCACGCGTGCCGGTGAAAATACCAAAATCATTTTTACCGGCGACATTTACCAGATCGACACCCCTTATCTTGATTCGCAAAGCAACGGCTTGTCTTATCTTATCGATAGAATCAAACACCATGAGATTTTTGCGCACGTCCGGCTGGAAAAAGGGGAACGCTCACATCTTGCCAATCTCGCGAATGAATTACTTTAAAACGCCGGATTTTGGGTATGCAGGCATGACGCGGCGGGTTGCTTTGCAGCAGGCGGATGTCATTCTTTTGTCACATTATTGCGATATCGTATCGATCATTAATTGCTTTGCCGGAGGGCAGGTTCATGATCGATGTCGATGCATTATTGAATCATTATTTTCAGACTACGGATGATCGCCACGACAAGCCGCTGTTAAAAACGGCCTCCTCCTTTTTGAAAAAACTGGTGCATCAGGACGAGATCAACCGGTTTATGGAGCAGCACCGGCATCTGGAAGGTTTCGAATTTAATGACGCTGTTCTGGAGCGTTTCAATTTTTCGTTTCAGGTTTCCAGCAAGGATCGTGTGCGCATACCCGATCAGGGGCGCGTATTGATTATCGCCAATCATCCGCTGGGATCGCTGGACGGGCTTGCGTTGCTGAAACTGATTTCGGAAATCAGAACCGATGTCAGAATCGTCGCCACCACGCTTCTGGATTGTATCGAGCCTTTAAAGAACCTGTTTCTTTCGGTGGATAATCTTTCCAGAACAGCCCAAAAAACCTGTGACCAGATCGGTCAGATCGTTGCAATGCTGGAGGCGGAGCATGCAGTGATTATGTTTCCAACCGAAGAAGTCTCGCGTATCCGTCCGACCGGAATCCGCGACGGTAAATGGAAGCCGGGTTTTCTGTCACTGGCGAAAAAAACAAAATCACCGATTCTTCCCGTACATATCGGCGGTAAAAATTCACCGCTTTTTTATGGTCTGTCCAGTATTTACAAGCCGCTGGGAACGATGATGCTGGTGAACGAAATGTTCAATCAAAAGGATCATGAAATCGTTTTCAGGATCGGCAAGCCGATTCCTTGGGAGTCCATTGCGGCGATGGACATGCCCAAAAAAAATATTGCCAAATTGATGCGTAAACAGGTTTACCTGTTAGGGAAAAAGAAGCATCAGGAATTGTTTAAGCCGGTAGAAAATATCGTTCATCCGGCCAAGACCAAACTAATCCGCAAAGAACTCAGAGATTCCCGGTTGATTGGTAAAACACAGGATGGCAAGCATATTTATCTGTTCGACTATGTATCGAATTCCAGCGTGATGCGTGAAATCGGCAGGCTGCGCGAATTGTCTTTCCGCCAGGTGCAGGAAGGCACGGGTAACGCGCTGGATGTCGACAGTTACGACCGTTACTACCGCCACTTGATTCTGTGGGATGAAGACGAGCTGGAGATTATCGGCTCTTATCGTATCGGCGAATCCAGCGAGATTCTGCGCGAGTACGGTGAAATCGGCCTGTACACCAACAGCCTGTTTAAATTCGACCCGGCGTTTGCGCCTTTTCTGGAACATGCCATAGAACTCGGGCGCAGCTTCATACAACCCCGGTATCAGGGGAAACGCAGCCTGGATTACCTGTGGTACGGCATCGGCGCGTATCTGCATCAGCATCCGAAAGTGCAATATCTGCTCGGTCCGGTATCCATGAGTAATGTCTGGCCCGAAGCGGCACAAAAGCTGATTGCGGAATTTTATACCACGTTATTCGGTATGGACAGAACACTCGCCGTACCCAAAACGCCGTTTCATTTCGATATAAATCATGAATTTAAACCCTTTGACGCGATTGCCAGTGAGGCCGAATACAAGCTGGCCTACTCGGTATTGAAAGACCGGCTGGAGAAATTCGGCGTCAAAGTGCCCATATTGTATAAACAGTATGTTGAATTATGCGAACCCGGCGGTTGCCGTTTCCTCGGATTTAATATTGACCCGAAATTTTCAAACTGCGTGGATGCGTTGATTCTAGTGAATATCGGCGCCATCAAAGACAAGAAATATCAGCGCTATATCGCAAGCCATGCTGTCGCCGATCTGGATTTAAATTCCGCCTGAGTTCAGCGGTCGTATTACCGTTTTCTGGACGAATGCAAACAGGTTTATCACTCTTCCTTACTGTTGCATTTTTTCATTGCCATGCCTGATTCACCTGAATGACCTGTTGATCACAAGCATACTGTGTCAATTCGGGTCGAATCAGGCCTCCTTTTTAAGTAACAGCTTCTGGGGCAGCTTCTTGAAGTTGCCTGCAGGATTACCAGATTATCAAATCAGATTACCAATGTAATGCGCGCAGCAGTGCGCTTTTCTTATGCTGATGCCGCTGCATGCACTTCAGCACCGCATTCAGCGAACGTACTGCGTCAATAATGTAAGGGCCTTTATTCAGCATGACGCATTCCGCACGTGCGCTCATTGCCGCATCGGTAAATTCGGGGCGGGAGCGTATACCGTATTTGGCGATCGACTCCAGCACCTGCGTCGCCCAGATCACCGGCACATGCGCCGCTGCGCACAACCAGAGTATTTCCTCCTGGATTTCCGCCGTGCGGACATTGCCCAGTTCGACGGCCAGATCACCCCGTGCAATCATCACACCGATGGGATGTTTGGGTAAGCTGGCAAAAAGAATATCCGGCAGATTGTTGACCGCGCGCGCGGTTTCAATTTTTGCAATGATGGGGATCGTGGAAGCGTTCCGCCTGCGCAGCTCGTCAGCCAGTTCACGCATGCCACTGGGCGTTTCGACGAAGGAAAATCCGATCATGTCGGCATTGTTACAGATAAAATCAAGGTTTGATCGGTCTTTCCGGGTTAATGTGGGCAGATTTAATGTCGTTTCGGGAAAATTGATGCCCATGCCGGATTTCAGTTTGACGCCTTTGGGCACCGTTCTGGAAATACGCAACACCACATAGCCCGATTTTTTATCGATGACATAAGCGCTGATTTTGCCATCGTCGATCCATACGCGGGCGCCCAATTCGAGTAAATCAATGACATCCGGCGACGAACAACTGATATGGGCATCAGTACTGGGTTTATCGTCCGATGCATCGTTTTCGATAAACCCCGGTATCTGCTGCTTATGGAGATAGAGATTGTCGCCTGCACGCAGGCGGATGGTGCGGGTGACCGGATTCAGGTTAACAAATTTAAACGTATGCTGGTCTTTGAATTCCGCGTTGATACGGCGCTGCCACGTAACCTGCAATCCTGTCACCAGGTGGATTGTTTTGTCGCAATGTCCGGTGATCTGTTGATCTTCCGTTGCCACGATGTTGATGTATCGCTGGCTGCCACGCGTATCAATAATGCTGAACCGGTCATCACCGGTCAGATTGGCATAAATCGCGTGAGGCACCGGGAATACGAATTCGCTTTTCGCATTTCTGGCGGGGAGGGTGTTTCCCTGTCCGTCAGGGATGATTCTGAATTGGATCGTATGCGGCGATGCGCCCTGGCTGTTTCTTTTGATTTTGATGTTGAGTGATTGCGTATCGCCCGGTATCGGGCCGGTGCGGATTTTGTGGCCGGCCAGATCCATCAGGATGCGGCATGGCGAATGACTGTCTGCGGCAGCCCGGCGGATATTGGCGATCATCTGGCGCCAGATGGGCACATCATCGTGCGCGCAATTGATTCGGGCGATATCCATGCCTTCCTCAATCAGGTTGCGAACGAGCGTATAGTCGTTGGCTGCTTCGGCTGGCATGGTGACCATGATGCGCGTGATGCGCTGGTGGTGTGAATCACCCAGTACCTTTTGCGTATTGTTCTCCAGCATCTCGGCGCCTTCCCGGAATCCGGGGAAATGGCTATCGCTGGTGATATCCGTCGAGATTCCCAGCGCCCGGCTGAGGAGATGCAGAACGCTTTTCAGGCTTGCGAAAACGTGGGGTTCAATACTGCCCAACGAGGACAACCCGGTTTCAGATAATTTTTCCTGTAACGGTCGCAGGTCCAGTTCACGTAACGCCAGATACTGGGCCAGATTAACCATGCTCTTGTTAAATGACGCCGCTTTATCGGTCATGGCGAGCGGGTCGATTCGTGCCGATCCCTGTGTGCGGATGTGCTGAATAAGCTGCTTGATTTCAGTATGCAGATGGCGCAAAGCGGCGCGTGTGCTGGAAGGATTCTCAAAATTCATTGAATAAACTGCAAAAGGTCAAGGATTGGGAATGCAAGCGATATTGCAGTAACGTTTATGGCATGCGTGCGATAGCGTCGTTGAATTATGCGCTGGAATTTTTCAACGGAATTATATCAGCGGATTGTTACAGGTTTGTTACGGTGTCTAAATGCTGCTACATTTAATATTAATGAAAACTATTCGCATTTACATTTGTGCTGTGATGTGATTTAATCCTTTCACATTTTGTTGTTTTGAGGAACAGACCGATCAATATGAAACATTCACAAACCGACTTGGCGACGCTGATTGCATCAACTTTTTATTTGATGTCGCGCTATGCCCATTCCCAAGATAAACAATTGATTCTGGCGATACACAAGCACCTGATCCTGCTTGAACAACACCCGGACACACAATCTGAGACGATTAAGACAACCTGTAACAGATTGCGCAGCTATTGGCTTCAATTACTTAAAAAAGACACAAACACAGTTATATTGGAGGAAAACACTGATATTTCGGCACAATATTTCAAAGCATCATTTTTACAATAATTTTTAGCCGATGGTCATCACGTTTCGCAATGACCGTAACAACCGCAACAATCGATACAGCGCAAATAGCACCGTAGCGGCAAAGCAAACGATTTTCCAGCAATCGGCTAAATGGTTTTTTTAAACGATTCTTTTACGGGTTATCCGATATGAGCACATTAGTTAACAAACCGGCACCTGATTTTACAGCGGCAGCCGTTATGCCTGATGGCAGCATTAAAGACGATTTCACTTTGAGCGACTATCGCGGCAAATATGTCGTCATTTTTTTCTATCCGCTGGATTTTACCTTCGTCTGCCCATCCGAAATCATTGCGCACGACAAGCGCTTTGATGAATTCATCAAGCGTAATGCCGTAGTTATCGGCGTTTCTGTAGATTCCCAATTTACCCATTTCGCCTGGCGCAATATGCCGGTTGAGAAGGGCGGCATTGGGCAAATTCATTACCCACTCGTCGCGGATGTCAATCATGACATCATCAAAAGCTTTGGTATCGAACATGAAGACGGTGTCGCACTACGCGGATCGTTCCTGATCGACAAACAAGGCATCGTGCAGCATGCCACCATTAATAATCTGCCGCTGGGCCGTAATGTGGATGAAATGCTGCGTACTATTGATGCGTTACAATTTTCAGAACAACACGGCGAAGTATGTCCCGCAGGCTGGCAGAAAGGCCAGCAGGCCATAAAACCTACAGCAGCAGGGGTTGCAGATTATCTGGCGCATAACGCGAGCAATCTCTGAGAACGTCGGCAATAGCCAGTTTTCTGCAAACAGAATTTGCAGGGTTTGCAGGTTTGCGGGATTTGTATAAGGAAATGCCGGTTACCTGCTTGGTTCCGGTATGATGAAACCACCGGGCTGTTGTCCGGTGGTTTTAATGACTATTCTTCTATAGAAGTGGGCCCCAATTTTTGGACAGGAGCCTTAGGAGTTATTTTCCCCATATATTAACCTGTCTCAAGCAACCTGATGGACTCATAATATGTAGTAACTCAGACCCGATCTGACAGTTACCCGATTTGACGATGTGCCTGTTAGATCAAATTCAATTATTCAAAGCAGTGATTTTATCGTCCCATACCCCCTTTGCGTCAATTAAAGTTTGCATTGGGGTGCGT
>CAYXFV010000074.1:0-13493 GCA_964464365.1 uncultured Nitrosomonas sp.
GGCATCTCTCTTCTCCACTCCTATTTTCTCTTATTTTAACGTACAGGGAATCCCATGATTCCAACTAAAAGAAAAACGCTCTAGTGAAGTGGAATTTGCTACCCTGGAATGGGTTGACTGGTTCAACAATCGCCGGTTACTGGAGCCGATTGGAAATATTCCGCCGGCTGAGTTTGAAATGGCATATTATCGCCAACTGGAGGAGTCAGCTGATGCAGCCTGACTCAAACAAAAAAGTCTCCGGAAAACCCGGGCCGATTCAAACACCGTTTACGCAAAATTTAGGATATCGCCATCGCTGTTAAATTTACAGTCTCGAATCTTAAGTATCATTTTATGGCTAACCCAACACTGCGCCTGACTCTCCGTCTGATTGCTTCCATACCCAATTCTCCCGCATGACTGCTTTTTTCCCCTCAATTAAAGCTTGACGCAATGCTTTGAGTTTTTGTTCATGTTCTTCAAGTAAACGGAGACCCGCTCGCCTGAAGGGCGCTGTCATGAGTCTTCGCAAAATAACGGGTGAAAATCTCGTTTTTTGATTCATTAATTCCATGCCTGCCGAACGATAATGCGCTAGAGCATTTCGGAGGCGGTGATGGCAGAAGATAGTGATTTAGAACGAACGGAACAGGCGACGCCCCAGCGCATAGAAAAAGCGCGGGAGGAAGGGCAGGTTGCCCGATCCCAGGAATTGACGACGTTCGTTGTGCTGCTGGCCGCTGCAGCAGGCATGGTTTTCCTGGGCAGTCATCTGATGAATGATCTGCTGGCCATTATGCGTGATGGTATGCGCATGGAACGGGAACTCGCTTATCAACCCGGTTTGATGATCAATCGATTTTATGAGCTGGCTGCTGAAGGACTCTGGACGATAGTTCCTTTGTTGACCGTTTTGATGATCACTGCATTTTTTGCGCCCATGCTGCTCAGTGGCTGGTTGATCAGCAATAAGGCGCTGATTCCTGATTTTAAGAGACTTAATCCCATCACCGGACTGGGGCGTATTTTTTCAGTGCAGGGATTGACGGAGTTGTTCAAGGCAGTCGCCAAGGCGATTGTGATTGGCAGTGTGGCGACAATGGTTGTCTGGAGTAATAAGGATGCGGTTCTGTCTTTGCTCGCGATACCGGTTGATTCCAGTGTGACGCGCGTAGGTGAGTTACTGGTTTTGAGCTTTCTGTTTATCGTTGCGGCGATGATTTTTATTGTGGCGATTGATGTGCCTTTTCAAATCTGGAATCACGCCAAACAGTTGCGCATGACCAAAGAAGAGATTCGCAAAGAAACGAAGGAGAATGAAGGCGACCCTATGGTAAAAGGCCGCATCCGCAGCCTGCAACGTGAGGCTGCGCGCCGCCGCATGATGTCCGCTATACCTGAGGCGGATGTGATTGTGACCAACCCGACGCATTATGCGGTCGCTTTGCGTTACAAAGGCGAAATGATGCGTGCGCCGATCGTTGTCGCCAAAGGTGTGCATTTGCTGGCCGCGCGGATACGCGAACTGGGTGAGGAGCATCGCATTCCCATCCTGGAGGCGCCTCCTCTTGCACGCGCGCTTTACCACCATACCGATCTGGATCAGGAAATACCCGAAAAACTTTATGCGGTGGTTGCTGAAGTGCTGGCCTATGTTTATCAGCTCAAGCGCTATCAGGAGTATGGCGGGGAAGTGCCGGAGCCGGTTGGCGCTATTCAGGTTCCACATGAGCTGGAAGTTCCTGCTTCCGATTGATTGGGAATTCGAGAATAAAACAGGATTTCAGTCATTCATTAAACGATGAAATTATAAAAACTGCTGTAACTTAGTCCTTATGAACAACACCATGACATTATCCAGTTTTATGACTGGAAATAACTTTAAAACACTGGCTGGGCCCATACTGATTATCCTTATTCTCGGTATGATGGTGCTTCCTTTGCCACCATTCCTTCTGGATATTTTATTCACATTCAATATTGCATTGGCCATTATCGTTTTGATGGTTAGTCTGCATACCAAAAATCCGCTGGAATTCGCGGTGTTTCCGACAGTATTGCTGATAACGACATTGTTGCGGTTATCTTTAAATATTGCTTCGACGCGGGTTGTTCTGTTGGAAGGGCATGCCGGTCCTGATGCGGCGGGAAAGGTGATCGAAGCGTTTGGCCATTTTCTGGTGGGTGGAAATTATGCGGTGGGGCTGGTGGTTTTCATCATATTGGTAATTATCAATTTTGTTGTGATTACCAAAGGTGCGGGACGTATTGCCGAAGTCAGCGCGCGCTTTACCCTGGATGCGATGCCCGGCAAACAGATGGCAATCGATGCGGATTTGAACGCCGGTCTGATCGGCGAAGAAGAAGCCAGGAACCGCCGTACCGCGATTTCCCGAGAGGCTGATTTTTTCGGGTCAATGGATGGCGCCAGCAAGTTTGTGCGTGGAGATGCCATAGCCGGTGTGCTGATCATGTTGATTACAATCATCGGTGGTTTGATCGTGGGTATGTTGCAGCATGATCTCGATCTGGACACCGCCGCGCGTAATTATACGTTATTGACAATCGGTGACGGCCTGGTTGCGCAGATTCCGGCACTGATTATTTCCACAGCCGCCGGTCTGGTCGTGAGTCGTGTGACAACGGATGAAGATCTTGGCGAGCAGGTGCTAGGGCAGTTGTTCAATCAACCGCATGTGCTGGTTATTACAGCGGGTATTCTCGGTGTTATGGGATTGGTTCCGGGTATGCCGCACTTTGTGTTTTTGCTGTTGGCGTCTGTGCTGGGCGGTAGTGCTTATTTCATGCATAAAAATGCATTGGTCAGCGCGGAAGAACAGGTTACAGCGGATACCGGCGTATCGGTTGTGGAACAACAGGATGCCAGCTGGAACGACGTGCTGCCGATCGATATGCTGGGTCTGGAAGTCGGTTATCGGCTGATTCCGCTGGTCGATAAAGCACAGCAAGGTGATCTGCTCAAACGCATTAATGGCATACGCCGGAAATTTGCCCAGGAAATCGGTTTCCTGCCACCGGTTGTACACATCCGCGACAATCTGGAACTGCGCCCCAATGCCTATCAGATCACCTTGAAAGGTTCGGTGATTGGCCGGGGCGAATCGTATAACGGCATGTATCTGGCGATCGATCCCGGCAGAGTGACCATGACATTGCCCGGTACGCCGACAAACGACCCGGCGTTTGGTTTGCCTGCGGTATGGATTGAGGCTGGGCTCAGGGAACAAGCACAGGCCAACGGCTATACGGTAGTCGATGCGAGCACCGTGGTAACGACGCATATCAATCATCTGATTCACATGTATACCGCCGAGTTGCTGGGCAGGCAGGAATTACAGCAGTTGCTCGATCACCTCAACAGCAAGTTGCCGAAACTGGTTGAAGATCTGGTACCCAAACTGCTGCCGCTGGCTGCGCTGCAAAAGATCCTGCAAAACCTGCTGAGCGAGAATGTGCATATCCGGGATATGCGCACGATTATCGATGTACTGACCGAATGTGCCGGGACAACACAGGATACTGCGCAATTGACAACGTTTGTGCGCATTGCCTTGGGGCGCGCCATTGTCGAGCAGTATTTTCCCGCAGGTACTGAACTTCAAGTGATGGGACTGCACCATGAACTGGAAAATATTCTGCTACAGGTTGTGCAAAGTGGCGGACAGGATGGTGGTGGTATGGAGCCGGGGCTGGCCAATATGTTGTTGAAGGAAGCAGCTGTGGCGGCTAAACATCAGGAAACTCTCGGATTGCCAGCCGTGCTGCTGGTGCCCGGGCCGATCCGCAGTTTACTGGCGCAGTTTCTGCGTCGTGCAGTGTCTCAACTCAGAGTGCTTTCGCATGCTGAGATCCCTGAAACCCGTAAAATTAAAATCACTTCCGTTATTGGAGGTAAATAATGAAAGTAAGACGTTATGTAGCGGCCACATCGCGCGAAGCATTGCGCAAAATTAAAGATGACCTGGGTGCTGAAGCCGTGATTCTATCCAATAGGAAAATTCCAGGCGGTGTTGAAATCATGGCTCTGGCTGATTCAGAGATGACAAGCCTGGTGGAAGCACCACAAGCAGGTCAATCAGAGAAAAGCAACGGATATACACAGGAATTGCCACCGGCTAAACCGGCTGCTGTTCCGGCTGTGGCTGCTTTTGCCGCCGGAGCTGTCGGATTATCCGCTGCACCATCCATTCCGCCTATTTCATCCAGTTCACCTATTGCACCTATGCAATCCATTCTTCCCATCGATGCGAATATTGCGCAATCCGATGCAAAGAAACAACCGGACAGCCTGCCCGGTATCGGGAAGCAGCCGCCTGAAAGCATTCCGGAGAATGCCGTATCCGAAGATTTTGTACGCAGCCTCATGAATGAGATCCATGTCATGAGAAGTACGCTTGAAGAACAACTGGCAACAGTGGTGTGGGGCAGTACGACACAGCGCAGGCCGGAAAAAATGAAAATGCTCGGCACGTTGTTGAATGTGGGATTCAGCCCACTCCTGTCCCGCCGTCTGGTCGATAAGCTAGCCGACGGCCTGACTTATGTGCAAAGTCTGAAGCAGGCGGTATTGACGTTGGAATTCAACCTGAAGACTGCGGTGAGTGATGAAATGATTCAGCAGGGCGGCATCTATACCCTGCTTGGTGCAACCGGTGTCGGCAAGACAACGACAATCGCAAAAATCGCGGCGCGCAGTGTAATCAGGCATGGTGCGGATAAAGTGGCTTTGCTGACAACAGACAGCTATCGGATCGGCGGGCATGAGCAGTTGCGTACTTATGGCCGTTTGCTGGGATTGCCCGTCAGAAACATTCAGGATGCCGATGATCTGAAGCTCACATTGTCTGAATTGCGGAATAAGCACATTGTGCTGATCGATACGATCGGCATGAGTCATCGCGACCCCATGGTTGACGAGCAGATTGCGATGTTTGGTCGTGCCGAAGCGAATATTAAAAAAATGCTGGTTATGAGTGCGGCGTCGAGCGGCAGTACTTTGGATGAGGTGATCTCGGCTTACAGCAAGTACGGTATTCAGGGCTGCATTGTTACCAAACTGGATGAAACCGCAAGCCTGGGCGCGGCGCTGGATGCCGTTATCCGCCGCAAGTTGATATTGCACTATGTAACCAACGGGCAGAAGGTGCCCGAGGATATTCATCCGGCAAACGGACATTACTTATTGCAGCAGATCTTTAAGGCAAAACCTGCTGAAACGGCTTTTACACTACAGGATGTTGAATATGCGCTGGTGATGGCGAAAAGCAACAGCCAGGATGGTGTGGATGACTATGCGAGTCACGTTTGTGTTGGAGCCGGTAATGACTAAACTTGTGTTTGATCAGGCTGAAGGTTTGCGTGGACTGATGTCTCGCCGGCGCAATCCGGCATCCCGTGTTATCGCGATTGCCGGTGGCATGAAAGGCATTGGTAGAACAACCGCTGCGGTCAATCTGGCGGCAGTATGGGCGGAGAAAGGCAAGCGCGTTTTGTTGATCGATGAAAATGCCTGCCCTGACAATATCAGCGCCCGGATGGGATTGAAAACACGCTTTGACCTGTTGCATGCCATTAATCAGGACAGGCGGCTGGATCAGGTTGTTTTGCATGGATCGGAAAATATCTTTGTTTTGTCGGCATTAAGAGGCATTCATGCTTTGCCGGGATTAAGCGTGCTGGAACAGAGCAGGTTTGTCAGGAGTTTCAGTGAGTATGTCGAATCGATCGATATTATTGTGATCGATACGGCAATGACGGGGGATACGCATGTTCTGCCGTTAAGCCTTGCTTCAGAGCAGGTGTTGATTGTGATTTCCGGCTCAGTCGTTTCCCTGACCGGCGCTTATGCATTGATAAAAATGATGAGCCAGGACTATGCCAAGCAGAATTTTTTAATTTTTGTCAATAAAGCGGAATCAGCACAGATGGCGCATGCTGTTTTCGAGAATTTCTCACGTGTTGTGCATCAATATCTTTCAGTTTCACTCGAGATGGCGGGATACGCGCAATTGGACAAGAAGATAAGCCAAGCCAATCGCATGTGTCAGCCTGTGATTAACCTGTTTTCATCATCATCCCCAGTTGCCAGTAACTTCAGACAACTCGCTGATAATGTGATGCTCTCGCATTGTATGGAACACTTCAAGGGAGAGATTAACGATTTTATGCAGCGCTTAATCCACACCAGTCATCTGAGTATGGCTAACTTTATGATCTAGCAAAGATATGTATACAGCAACCGGAATTAAAGATAAAGAAGATTTTTTTGATGAATTTGCGCCGCTGGTGAAGCGTATTGCCTACCATATGATGGCTAAGCTTCCGGCCAGCGTTCAGGTGGATGATCTGATTCAGGCGGGAATGATCGGTTTGCTCGATGCGATTAATCGCTACGAAGGCTCGTATGGCCGGCAATTTGAAAGTTATGCGGCGCAACGTATCCGGGGCTCGATTCTGGATGAATTGCGCGATGCGGATTGGTTGCCGCGCAGTGTCCGCAAAAAAATGCGTCAGATTGAGACGGCGGTTACACGGCTGGAGCAGCAGAATGGCTGCTCGCCAAGCGAGCAGGAGTTGGCGGATGAATTGCAGATCTCACTGGATGAATACCATGCCACGCTGCAAAGCGCGCGCGGCGCACAGCTGGTTTATTATGAAGATTTTCAACAGGAGGATGAGGAGCCTTTCCTGGATCGTTTAATGGTTGATGACGGTCACAATCCGCTGGACATATTGGTGGATGCAAGCCTCAGAAAATCATTGGTGGATGCGATTGAGAATCTGCCACCGCGTGAAAAACTGGTTATGGGCATGCATTATGAGCAGGAGATGAATCTGCGTGAGATCGGTGAAGTCCTGGGTGTGAGCGAATCCCGCGTGTGCCAGTTGCATACGCAGGCAATAGCGCGCTTGCGCAGCCGCCTGAGAAACCCATAAAGAATGCAGTGACAATGATTGATCGGACGGGTCATTTTTTAGACGATACTTGAAGCATTGTAATGATCGGAAAAACAAATATCGATATCAGTAGTGTCCTCGGAATTGCCGTGGTATTCGTGGCTATTATCGGCGGGCAAATGCTGGATGGCGGCCATATCGGCGCGTTAGTGCAATTTGCGGCTTTTGTCATTGTCGTGGGTGGTACCGCGGGTGCTGTGTTATTGCAAAGCCCCGTTAAGACGCTGATCAACGGCATAAAAATGTCAAAATGGGTTTTTTTCCCACCGGCGAGACCGTATCAGATATTGGTCAAACAGTTGGTCAATTGGTCCTATCTGTCGAGGAAAGAAGGTTTTCTGGTACTGGAAATTCATGTCGACAAAATTACTGACCCACTGACGAAAAAAGGACTGCAATTAATCGCGGATGGCAGTAAGCCGGAAAAATTGCGTGAGATACTTGAAATCGAAGTTGCAACTGAAGTTTCTTTTCAACGTCAGTCGGCCAAAATATGGGAAGCGGCTGGCGGTTATGCGCCGACTATCGGCATTCTCGGCGCCGTGCTCGGTTTAATTCATGTGATGGAAAATTTATCTGATCCAAGTCTGTTGGGCAGCGGCATCGCTGTCGCATTTGTCGCCACTATTTATGGCGTCGGACTGGCTAATTTACTGTTTCTGCCCGTCGCCAGCAAGCTTAAAAGCGTTATCAACGCGCAACTTGTCATGCGTGAAGCCTTGGTTGACGGGTTGGTTGCGATAGCTAATGGTGAAAATCCCAGAGAAATCGAGAGTCGGCTGATGAGCTATTTTGTTGATCAAGAAAGCTGATGCATATGTTTCTAATACGATGAAATGGAGTAAGCCCGGATGATAATCAGGAAAAAATCGTTTATGGAAGATGAGGCGTATGAGAATCATGAGCGCTGGCTGGTTTCCTATGCGGATTTCATAACCTTGCTGTTTGCTTTTTTTGTCGTCATGTATGCGACATCTTCCCCGAACGAGGGAAAGTACAAAGTACTCAGCGCTTCGCTGGTAAATGCCTTCAAAAGTACTGCGCAGCCCGCGGATACGGATGCCGGTCAACCGCAAATTCCACAGTCGATCATCAAGACTGAACCGGATGGCGCGATGTTCAAGGTGATGGAGACGGAGAGAATACAGGCGCAGCGTATACAGAATCAGGAGACGATGCGGTCGATGGCGAAAGATATACTGCATACGCTGAGACCGTTGATCGATGACGGCAGTGTAACGGTCACGCAAAGCGCCATAGGCATTACGGTGGAAATAAACGCCAGCGTGCTTTTTTCTCCCGGTGAAGCGCTTCTGGCGGAAAATTCCATGGAGGCACTGCGCGCGGTGGCTAAAATCATCCGGGAGCATGACCATGAAATTCAGGTTGAAGGTCATACGGATAATATGCCCATTCATACGCTCCATTTTCCGTCGAATTGGGAGTTATCGACAGCGCGGGCCAGCAGTGTGATTCGGTTGTTTGTCGAACATGGCGTGAGCGCAGCCAGATTGACCGCCGTCGGTTATGGCGAATACAGGCCGGTGGCGACTAACGAGACCAGTGAAGGCAGAAAGCGGAATCGCAGAGTTTCTGTCATGATTCTGGCGAATGATCCTGATTCCGGTATAGAAGAAATCCCGATTACACCGAATTGATCGATGGGTGATTATTCAGGTTTTTTTCAGACTTTTTGCGTACCCGCGCAATGCGGGTGATGTGTTAATGCAGAATGCGGGGAACCGTCAGGATAAATTCGGGAATCGGCGCATCAAAATGAACACCATCCTCGGCTGCCATCTGGTAGCTGCCTTTCATGGAACCGACTGATGCGGAGATCACCGTGCCGCTGGTGTATTCGAATGTATCCCCCGGTTTGAGTATGGGTTGCTCGCCGACAACACCCAGCCCGCGTACTTCATGCACTGATCCATCACCATTGGTAATAATCCAGTGGCGACTGATCAGCTGCGAGGCGATCGTGCCTTTATTGGCGATTGTAATGGTGTAGGCAAATACATGCTGATCGGTTTCTTCATCCGATTGATCGGGTAGATAAACCGTTCGCACGCGGATATCGATTTCATATTTATTATCTGACATAACGCTTATTGCACACTATTTTATGGATTGTATCAAGTGCAAAATACGGCAATTCAATGTGGGTATTCCTTAAACGGCTCACATCTCGTTAACGTACAGGTCTATTTGCAGGTAAAATAGCACATTTGATTTTTGTGAGGTTTTGTATGTACCGTATAGCACCCAGTATCCTGTCAGCCAATTTTGCCAAACTTGGTGAAGAAATCACCAATGTTATTGCTGCAGGGGCCGACATTATTCACTTTGACGTGATGGATAATCATTACGTTCCAAACCTGACGATAGGGCCACTTGTTTGCGAGGCGATACGTCCGCTGACTGACGCCATGATCGATGTTCATCTGATGGTGGAGCCTGTAGACCGGATAGTGCCCGACTTTGCCAATGCAGGTGCGAATATTATTTCGTTTCACCCGGAAGCATCCAGACATATCGATCGTACCATCGGGCTTATCAAAGACCAGGGTTGTAAGGCCGGTCTGGTTTTTAACCCTGCGACACCATTGCATTATCTTGATCACGTGCTGGACAAGCTGGATTTGATACTGATCATGTCGGTTAATCCCGGATTTGGCGGGCAGGCATTTATTCCCGAGGCGTTGAATAAACTCAAGGCGGTTCGCAAGCGTATCGACGAAAGCGGTAGAACCATCCTGCTGGAAATTGACGGCGGTGTCAAAGTAGATAACATCGCAGAAATTGCACGTGCAGGTGCCGATACCTTTGTGGCGGGTTCCGCAATCTACGGCGCAGGAAAAGACAGTGATCCGCATCGTTATAACACGGTTGTTTCAGCGCTGCGTGCAGAGCTGAATAAAGTATAGATAAATAGATTATAGAAAATATAGATTTTAAATACATTTTAACAGGCGGTTTTTTATGTTCTGTCTTTTTGTGATATGAATCAACACATTTTTTCCTATGCCAGCAGCACGGTTGAAAAACCTGTTTTCCCTCTGGCGGTCAAAGTCGTTATGATTGATCTGGATGGTACTTTGCTGGATACCGCCGAGGATCTTGCGCTGGCCGCCAATCTGATGCTCCGCGAGCTGGGGAAGCCGGAACGGTCGGTCGAAACGATCCAGTCTTATATTGGAAAGGGTATCCAGAAACTTGTCAAACGCGCTTTGACCGGCGATCTGGATGGAGAACCCGAGCCGGATCTGCTGGAAAAGGCGCTGCACGTATACAAGAAAAATTACGCCGAGAACGTTCATGTTCGCACAAAACCTTTTCCGGGCGTCAAGGAAGGGATTGAGCGTTTAAAACAGGCCGGTTTTCATCTGGCCTGTATTACGAATAAATCGGAGATTTTTACGTTACCGTTGCTCAAGTCAACCGGATTCCATGACTACTTTGAAATTATTTTGTCCGGCGATAACCTGCCTAAAAGCAAGCCGGATCCCATGCCGCTGACGCATATCTGCAAACATTTCAATGTACAACCGCATGAAGCGATTCTGTTCGGTGATTCGTTGAACGATGCGACAGCAGCGCGTGCAGCCGGTTGCCATATTTTCTGCGTGCCTTATGGTTACAATGAAGGCCGCGATGTCCATGAACTCGACTGTGACGCGATTGTGCCTTCTCTCGTGGAAGCCGCGCAATTAATTATTAAAGCACCCTGATAGTGTGTATGTTGCAGTCATTTTCGGTGAGTCTGGCCATGCGGTCTGAATTCGCACGTTTTCCTCAATTTCCTCAATGCTTTTCCTGGAAGTGATCTGATGATCGAAAATGAATTTAATCAACTTGTCGCGGAAGGTTATAACCGGATACCGGTTGTACTGGAAACTTTCGCCGATCTGGATACGCCGCTTTCGATTTATCTGAAACTGGCCAATCAGCCGTACACTTATCTGCTGGAATCCGTGCAGGATGGTTCGCATTTCGGTCGCTATTCATTTGTCGGACTGCCCGCAACCTCACGTATCGAGGCGCGTGGTAATCATATCAAGGTGGTGGATAAAGGCCGTGTTGAAGAAAAGACCGTGGATGATACACTGGCCTTTATCAACGATTACCTGTCAAATTTCAACGTCGCGCCATTTAAGGAATTACCTTGCGGCGGGTTGGCCGGTTATTTTTCGTATGACACCGTGCGTTATATCGAGCATAAATTAGCCGGGCATGACAATCCGGATACGCTCAATACACCGGATGTGCTGCTGCTGCTTTCGGAAGAAATAGCCGTAGTGGACAATCTTTCCGGAAAGCTTTACCTGGTGGTTTATGTGGATCCGAGTGCCGGGAATGCCTATCAGGCCGCCAGAAAGCGGTTGCAGGGATTGCTGGAAAAATTACGTCAACCGGTTGAAATCCCCGTCGAGCAGGCCGTCAATCACGAACCCGCTGTTTCCGAGTTTCGCGAGCGTGATTTTCTTGAAGCCGTCAAACAGGCCAAACAATACATCTATGACGGCGATATCATGCAGGTCGTCCTGTCACAGCGCATCAGCAAGTCTTATCATGCTTCGACGCTGGCGTTGTACCGTGCGCTCAGGAGTCTCAATCCTTCACCGTACATGTTTTATTATCATTTCGATGATTTTTATGTCGTCGGCGCGTCACCCGAAATTCTGGTGCGTCTGAAAAACGATACCGTCACCGTCAGGCCAATAGCCGGAACGCGTCCGCGCGGCAACAGTCCGCAGCAGGATGCCGAATTTGCCGCGGATCTGCTGGCGGACCCCAAAGAGTTGGCGGAGCACGTTATGCTGATGGATCTCGGGCGTAACGACATTGGCCGTGTGGCGCAAACCGGCAGTGTTAAAGTGACCGAACATATGAAAATAGAAAACTATTCGCATGTGATGCATATCGTTTCCAATGTGGAAGGTAAATTAAAAACCGGAATGAATGCCATGGATGTGCTGCGCGCTACATTTCCCGCGGGTACGGTCAGCGGAGCACCCAAAGTTCGGGCGATGGAGATTATTGACGAGCTCGAAGTGTCCAAACGGGGTGTTTATGCAGGGGCGGTAGGTTATCTTGGATTTAATGGCGACATGGACCTGGCGATTGCAATCCGCACGGGTATCATCAAGGACGGCAGACTTTATGTTCAGGCGGGCGCGGGTATTGTTGCCGATTCAGTTCCGGAAAATGAATGGATAGAAACCCAGAATAAAGCCAAGGCGGTATTACGGGCGGCCGAGATGGCCGAGAAAGGTCTGGATTATCTGTTTGATTAATAAAGAACAGAAGCTCGTGTAGACCCGATAGCTTTGCGTAATCGGGTGTATTAATTCTACTTTGTCAGCTTATTCCAAAGCTACTTTCCGTCTGGCAGAAGACTGTTTGGCACTGAGTCCCCTCTGATCTGCTTATGGATAATTTCAGCCAGTATAACCAAAACGTACCCCACTTTGTCTGGTTGTTTTGATCATCGATAATGCGATCTCGCCTTGCTTAGATAATGCTGGTGTTCCTCAGGTATTGCCGCTTTGTTGCAACGGCCTGTATCGTTCATCCAATGTTCCGGCAAATACAGGCGCGCATCAATCAAACTAGCCATGCCGTTCTGGCACAAGCTGGCAAATACGTCCGCCCGGCCTTAGTTGAAGTCTTGTTAATCTGACAAAGTAGAATTAATACTGTCGATCCATAGGACTGATGACACCTTTCCCACCCTTGTTTAGAACATGGGTATAAATCATTGTGGTAGAAACATCCTTGTGGCCAAGTAATTCCTGTACGGTACGAATATCGTATCCCGCCTGCAGTAAATGGGTCGCGAAACTATGGCGTAAGGTATGGCAACTCGCGGGTTTGTGAATCTCTGTTGCCTGGACTGCTTTTTTAATTGCGCGCTGTAAGGTTTGTTCATCAATATGATGGCGGCGTTCTTTACCGGAATAGGGATCAATCGAACGCTTGCTGGCCGGAAATACGTACTGCCAGCTCCATTCCCTGCCAGCATTCGGATATTTTTGAGCCAGCGCAAAAGGCAAATAAACATCACCATAGCCCTCTGCTAAATCCCGAGCATGCAGTGCTTTTACTTTTTCCAGATGCGCTTGTAGTGGTTTAACCAATGAAACGGGCAGCATCATTACTCGATCCTTGCCACCTTTTCCTTCTCGCACAATGATTTCATGGCGGGAAAATTCGATATCCTTTACACGCAATCGCATACACTCCATCAACCGTAAGCCAGCGCCATAAAGCAAACTTGCCATCAACCAGGAGCGTCCTTCCAGACGATTCAGCAGATTGAATACTTCCGAGGTTGTCAGCACTACGGGCAATCTCACCGGGCGCTTGGCGCGCTGTATCGACTCCATCCATGCCAATTCACGTCCGAGTACTTCCTTGTATAAAAACAGCAGTGCGCACAAAGCCTGATTCTGTGTAGACGCAGCTACATTGCGTTTATGTCAACGACAATCTAATTTTGACCCACTTATGGTATAAAAACGGTAATTTAA
>CAYXFV010000075.1:0-13493 GCA_964464365.1 uncultured Nitrosomonas sp.
CCTGAAAGCGGTTTTTGACCAATACCTCGGCCAGACCGCTGGATTCATCGAATGCAGTAATATCGCCGACATACTGGCTGCGGCTCGATTCGGAATGCCCGCGCAGATAATTCTGCGTTTCATGCGTTTGATGGCGCTGGTAAAAACCGCTGGTATAGCCACGATTAGCCAACCCTTCAAGCTCTCCGAGCAAAGACAGATCAAAAGCTTTGCCTGCAACAGCGTCGTCGATGGCCTTGCGGTAGACCTGCGCGGTTCGCGCGACATAATACAGCGATTTCGTGCGGCCTTCGATTTTGAACGAATCAACACCAATTTTGACCAGCCGCTCGATATGTTCCACCGCGCGCAGGTCTTTTGAATTCATGATATAGGTGCCATGCTCGTCTTCCATGATCGGCATGAGCTGTCCGGGACGTTCTGTTTCTTCGATCAGATAAACCTGATCGGCTGCCGGATGCCGCTTGAAATCCGGCTGCTGGCCCGACTGGCTATCGGCCTCATGCATCGCCGCATTAAAGTTGAAATCGATGGGTTCGGCTGATGTGATATCGCCATTGTCGCCGTCTTCGCCCGCCGTGACTTTATAATCCCAGCGGCAGGAATTAGTGCAGGTGCCCTGGTTCGGATCACGGTGATTAAAATACCCGGATAACAGGCAGCGCCCCGAATATGCAATGCACAACGCGCCATGCACAAAAACCTCGATTTCCATATCCGGGCATAAGTCGCGTATCTGCGCAATCTCATCGAACGACAATTCACGCGACAGAATCACGCGTGTGAGGCCGACGCTCTGCCAGAATTTGACGCCCATGTAATTAACGGTATTCGCCTGTACGGAAAGATGCACGGGCATGTCCGGCCACTTTTCGCGCACCATCATGATCAAGCCGGGGTCGGCCATGATCAGCGCATCCGGCTTCATCTCAATGACCGGCACCATATCCGCAAGATAAGTTTTAACCTTGGCATTGTGCGGCATGATATTGCTCGCGACGAAAAATTTCTTCCCCAGCGCACGCGCCTCGGTAATGCCGGTTTTCAGTTGTTCCAGGGCAAATTCGTTATTGCGCGCGCGCAGGGAATAACGCGGCTGCCCAGCATAGATCGCATCGGCGCCATAAGCATATGCCGTGCGCATTTTTTCCAGCGACCCGGCAGGAAGTAAAAGCTCGGGAGTTGTCGACATGTTGTAAAATTAAGTCCAGTGAAAAAACAGATGAAAAAGAAAGTCGCCCCGTTGAATAGCGTACCCTGTGCAAACACTTCATAAAAAAACCTATTGTAACATTTATGCTTTCAAATTCTGCTGAACCCGCGTTTGTCCATCTGCGCATGCACAGTGAATTTTCCATTGTGGACAGCACCATCCGGATTAACGATGTGATTTCCAAAGCGGTTGACGACCAAATGCCGGCGCTGGCGCTGACCGATCTGGCGAATCTGTTCGGCGCGGTAAAATTTTATCAAAATGCCCGCCGCAACGGGATCAAACCGATCATCGGCAGCGATGTCTGGATCAGCGATGAAACCGAACACGGCAAGCCGCAGCGCCTGTTGCTGCTTTGCCAGTCATACGCGGGCTATCTGCTGCTTTCACAACTGCTCTCGCGTGCATATCTTGAGAATCAGAATCAGGGCCGCGCTGAAGTCCGGCTTTCATGGCTGCACGGCGAAACCGGCAGCACGGAAGGATTAATCGCTTTATCCGGCGCGCGTTATGGCGGCATCGGTCAGGCCATTCTGCATCACGATCTGCAACACGCCGAGGAACAGGCGCAGGCGTGGGCAGCGCTGTTCCCCGACCGTTTTTATATCGAGATACAACGCGACGGGCATGATCAGGAAGACCACCTGTTGCAGCAATCACTGGCTCTCGCCAGCCGGTTGAATCTGCCCGTTGTCGCCACACAGTCCATCCAGTTCCTCGAACCGGATGATTTTGATGCGCATGAAGCGAGAGTCTGCATCGCGGAAGGCTATATTCTCGCCGACCGGCGCCGGCCTAAAGCTTTCACCCCGCAGCAGCATTTTAAAACACAGCAGGAAATTGCCGGATTGTTCGCTGATATCCCATCCGCTTTGGCCAATAGTATCGAAATCGCGCGACGCTGTAATCTGGAATTTGAACTCGGTGTCAATAAACTGCCGCAGTACCCTACCCCGAACAACGAAAGCCTGGAGGATTATCTGCGTGACCAGGTCGCCATCGGTTTGAACAAACGCATGGCATCCCTGTACCCCGACGCAGCCGAATGCAACAAACAATTGCCCCGGTATCAGACGCGCATGGCATTCGAGGTGGAAACCATTATTGCCATGGGATTCTCCGGTTACTTCCTGATCGTTGCCGACTTCATCAACTGGGCCAAGTACAATGATGTACCGGTGGGCCCCGGACGCGGCTCGGGCGCCGGTTCACTGGTGGCTTATGCGTTAGGCATCACCGATCTTGACCCGCTGCGCTATGACTTGCTGTTTGAACGTTTTTTGAACCCTGAGCGTGTTTCCATGCCGGATTTTGACATTGATTTCTGCCAGGACCGGCGCGAACGCGTGATCAACTATGTCAAACAGCGCTATGGCACAGACAGCGTTTCCCAGATCATTACTTTTGGTTCGATGGCGGCCAAAGCCGTGATCCGCGATATCGGGCGTGTACTGGATCTGCCCTATAATTTCGTCGATCAGCTGGCTAAACTGGTGCCGTTTGAACTCGGCATGACGCTGAAAAAAGCGCGTGAAATTGAACCGCAACTGAACCAGCGCGCGGCTGAAGAAGAGGATGTGCGCCATTTGCTGGAGCTCGCCGAAAGGCTTGAAGGATTGACCCGCAATATCGGCATGCACGCAGGGGGTGTGTTGATCGCACCGGGAAAAATCACCGACTTCTGCCCGGTTTACTGCCCGGACTCGGCGGAATCCGTAGTCAGTCAGCTCGACAAGGATGACGTTGAAAAAATCGGACTGGTCAAATTCGACTTTCTGGGGCTGCGTACATTGACCACGCTCGATCGTGCGGTCAGCTACATCAATCAATCCCGCAGCGGCGCCGATCCTTTTTCGCTGACCGGGTTGCCGCTTGACGATGCGGCGACCTATGCTCTGCTGCGCCAGGGCAATGCGGTCGGTATTTTCCAGTTTGAGTCGCGCGGCATGAAAGATTTATTGCAGAAAGCGAAACCGGATCGTTTTGAAGACATCATCGCGCTGGTCGCGCTCTACCGCCCCGGCCCGATGGATCTGATTCCCGATTTCATTGACCGTAAACATGGCTTGCAGAAAATCGAATACCTCGACCCGCGCCTCGAGCCGATTTTAAGCCCGACCTACGGCATCATGATTTATCAGGAACAAGTCATGCAGATTGCGCAGGTGATCGGCGGATACAGTCTGGGCAGCGCCGATCTGCTGCGCCGCGCGATGGGCAAGAAGAAAGTCGAAGAAATGGCGCAGCAGCGCGATATTTTCGTCAACGGCGCGGTCAAGAACGCACTGGACAGGGAAAAAGCCACCGAGCTGTTCGGCTTAATGGAAAAATTCGCCGGTTACGGCTTCAACAAATCCCACGCCGCCGCCTATGCGCTGATCGCCTGCCAGACCGCTTATCTGAAGGCGCACTATCCCGCCGAATTCATGGCCGCCTGCTTGTCTGCGGACATGGACGATACCGACAAGGTACACAGCTTTATTACCGATAGCATCGCCAACAACCTGACGATTTTGCCGCCCGATATCAATCAGTCGGAATACCGTTTTGTCCCAACCGGCAACGCGACCATCCGCTATGGTCTTGGCGCGGTGAAAGGAACCGGTGAATCGGCCATCGGCGCAATCCTCCAGATACGCGAACAAAATGGCGCCTTCACTGACCTCTTCGATTTCTGCAACCGGGTAGACCGGCGCACGATTAACCGCCGGGTCATCGAAGCATTAATCAGCGTCGGCGCGTTTGACAGCCTGAGCAGCAATCGCGCCAGTTTGATGGCATCCGTAGGCATTGCCATCGAAGCGGCGGAACAGGTCAGCCGCACGGCAAATCAGGCCAGCCTGTTTGACGGCAGTGAGGATTCCATACTGCGCCCGGTACTGAATGAAACCGAACCGTGGTCTGACCGCAAAAAACTGCAATATGAAAAACAGGGGTTGGGTTTTTATTTCAGCGGGCACCTGTTCGATACGTATGTTCCTGAAGTCCGCCCGTTCATCCGCACCACGTTGAACCGCCTTTCTCCGCAACGCGAGCCGCAGCTCATCGCGGGCATTATTCTTGGAATACGCGTACAAATGACCGTCCGTGGCCGCATGGCAGTGATCACGCTTGACGATGGCAAAGCCGCGATCGAACTGATCGTCTTCGATGAATTGTTCACCGACAACCGCAACTGGCTAAAAGAAGACCAGTTGCTGATAGCCGAAGCAAAAATCGGCATTCGCGGCCAGTATAACGATACCGAAAACAGCGAGGAATTACGCATTACCGCAGAAAAATTGTACGACCTGGCCGGAATCCGCACGCGTTTCGCCCGGCAAATCAAAGTCCGCTGTAATGCCGAAACACTCCCGGCGGCCACCACCCTGAAAACGCTGATCCTGCCGTATTCTAGTCAGAATCATGCTGCCGCATCCGGCCCGGCGAACCAGACCGTCCGGCCAGCTCAGGCAACCTGCCCTGTTTTGCTGATTTACCAAAATAAGGAAGCTGTCTGTGAAATCACTTTGAGCGAAGCATGGCAGGTTACGCTGCACGACGACCTGTTGCAGACACTCAACCAGCATTTCAGTGCGGAAAATATTACAGTGATTTACTGAAAAAGTATGACGCGGAAGAAGTGCTGAAACTGTCCGCCGCGCCTGCTTTTATTACAATTACAGTGTATTGTCCTCGGTGAATTCGAATGATCCAGCAAACTCGCCGTTGACATTGTATTCATAGATTCCCGCAGGTAATCCAAAAACAGGAATCGGCACTGTCGCCTCGAAAGGCACTACTACGGCCGCGCACGACATACCTGGAGGCAGTGGCGTAAATCCGGCGGATACATCGAAACGATTACCGATTTTCCGCAAACCAATGCGGCCAGGAGTATTACAAGCAATATCTGGGGTGCTGATTTTCAGAAAAACCTGCACTGGGCTGGTGTCCGTTTTAATCAATTCCACATGCTTGATAAACCCTTCAATGATGGGTGTGACCCGGAAGCTGATCAACCGCCAGGCATTGATCGCCGCATCGAAAACAAACTCGCCATCCTGAAACAGCGCGGGTTGCGTATCGGCATCGACAACCGGAACGCTCAAGGTTTCATTATTGTAATGCGGTGTTCGCTCATTTTCGCTTTCCGCTGACATTGCAACTACAGCTCCTTCCTGCTCAACGATCTCTACCCGCGCATCCTGACGCCAGCGCTCGGCTTCCTGAGCACCCATACGGACATGGATGGCATTCAGTGTGTCGAAGATACTCAGAATTTCACCGTTGAGTCCCAGCGTTTTCGCGAGTTCCTTCTTACTTTGCCCGGAAGAATGCTGACCCATCGGCACCGGATTGGCGGGATTGGGCGGATCAATCAAACCGGTAGAGGATTTAAAGGTGATGAAATAGCGATCCGCGGTGAATTCGCTGGTTGATCCGTTATCCTGAGAAAAACCAAACGCGGGAAACAGCAACAATACAAGCGCTAAAACCGACCATCTGAAAAAATAAAACATGCCTGACTCCTGAAAGAATGCCTGCGGATACAGCTTAACAAGAGCAAACTGCATATACAATGAGGCATTTTGTCGCACTTCAAGATTACCCACGATTATTTTTTCAGCCATCCACCAGCGGAAAGCGATCAAAAATTAAGCTACTTTTCCAGCAGCGGACTCATCGGGTATTCCAGCGCTTCTTTGATCGCGGCCAGCGACAGCACGGCTTCACGTCCGTCAATAATGCGGTGATCATACGACAGCGCGAGATAACATACCGGGCGGATGACAATCTGGCCGTTTTCCACCACCGGGCGGTCTTTTGTCGCATGAATGCCGAGAATGGCGCTTTGCGGAGGATTGATGATCGGCGTCGACAGCATGGAACCATAAACGCCGCCATTGGTGATCGAAAACGTGCCGCCCGATAATTCATCAATGGTCAGTTTACCCTCGCGCGCACGTTTGGCGAAATCGGCGATCTGCAATTCGACCTGCGCCGCCGTCATCCGGTCGGTGTTGCGCAGAATCGGCACGACCAGACCGCGCGGACTTCCTACGGCAATACCGATGTCATAATAATCATGATAGATGATCTCATTGCCTTCAACGGATGCATTGACAATCGGGTATTTTCTGAGCGCCGCAAAAGCCGCTTTGATAAAAAAGGACATGAAACCCAGTTTTACGCCATGCGTGTTTTCAAATTCGACACGGTAGCGATTGCGTAATTCAATCACGGCCTGCATGTTGACTTCGTTGAATGTTGTCAGTATCGCCGCAGTGGATTGCGATTCGATCAGCCTTTCAGCGATACGCATGCGCAACCGCGACATGGTTACACGGCGGTCAACGCGGTCGCCGGTTTCGGTTGTTGTTCCAGATGTATCGAATACATCGGGCGTATGGGGTTCTGCAGATTCAGCGGCTTTTTCGTCATGCGCAGGTGCGCTTTCCGGGCTGCTGTCCGCTGTTCTGTGCTGGATATACGCCTGCACATCTTCACGGGTGATGCGTCCGCCTTTGCCTGTGCCTTTGATCGATTCCGCCTCGGCAGCTTTAAGATGATTTTCCTCAGCCAGTTTGCGGGCTGCGGGCATCAGCATCGGAATGGTCGGATCAACCTCCTGCGCAGCACCCGGCGCTGTTTCTCCGGTTTTGGATTCTTCAATTGATGCTGATTGTGCTGGTTTTGCTGTTTTCGCTGCCGTATCGATGATGGCGATGATTTCACCGCTGATCACCGTTGCGCCATCGCCTTTAATGATTTCCTTTAACACGCCGGCTTGCGGTGCGGGCAATTCCAATACCACTTTGTCGGTTTCGACATCGATCAGATTTTCGTCACGTGCAACTGCTTCGCCCTGTTTTTTATGCCATGAGACCAATGTCGCTTCAGCTACGGACTCAGATAACATGGGAACTTTGACTTCAATTAGCATAGCGCCTCCTTTGGCCTAACTGATCTAAATTTTTTCCCGGAATGCCGCTTCGATCACTTCTCTCTGCTGCTTTTTATGCATCGCCAGATAACCCACGGAAGGCGATGCCGATGACGGGCGTAAGGCATAACCGATGATCTGGCTGGGTTTCATGTTGCGCAGCAGATAGTGTTGAATACGGTGCCATGCACCCTGATTACCCGGCTCTTCCTGGCACCAGACGACTTCCTTTGCCTTGCTGTAGCGTTTGATCTCCGCTTTGAATTCTGCATGAGGAAACGGATACAGTTGCTCAAGCCGGATAATCGCCATATCGGTGATCTGCTGCTCGGTACGGTACGCGACAAGCTCATAATAAATTTTCCCGCTGCACATGATAATTCTGCGCACTTTTTTAGGATCTAGCGTCTCGGTCTCTGAAATCACCGGATAAAACGTACCTTCGGCCAGTTCTTCAAGACTCGAAGTGGATTCCCGCAGCCGCAGCATGCTTTTCGGGCTCATAATAATCAGCGGCTTGCGCAGCAGGCGGATCATCTGGCGGCGCAGCAAATGAAACATCTGTGCCGGTGTGGAAGGAACGCAGACCTGTATGTTGTAATCCGCGCACAGTTGCAGATAGCGTTCCAGCCGTGCTGAGGAATGCTCGGGCCCTTGTCCTTCATAGCCGTGCGGAAGCATCATCACCAGTCCGCACAAACGCCCCCATTTGGCCTCGCCGGAAGCAATGAATTGATCGATGACCACCTGCGCGCCATTGGCAAAATCCCCGAACTGCGCTTCCCAGATCACCAGCTCGTGCGGCTGAGCTGTGGCGTAGCCATACTCAAAACCGAGCACTGCTTCTTCCGACAGAATGGAGTTAATCACCATGAAATCAGGCTGCACGGGTGTAATATGGCGCAGCGGCGTATAAATAGCATTCTCTTCCAGCGCCGTATCCTGATTATGCAGGACGGCATGGCGGTGAAAGAATGTGCCGCGCTCGGAATCCTGTCCGGAAAGCCGTATCGGAAACCCTTCATAGAGTAATGCCGCATACGCCAGATTCTCGGCCATACCCCAATCGAGCGGCAGTTTCCCGGCGCCCATCAGGCGGCGGTCTTCAATGATTTTCTCAACCCGTTTGTGCAGAACGAAATTTTCCGAAATATCGGTCAACCGCGCGGCCAGTTGTTTCAGGATATCCAGCGCAATGCCCGTCTTTACCGGCTGATTCCAGTTGGACGGTTCTTTGTAGGCCAGCCAGTTCACCGCATAAGGCGATTTATAGCTGTAGCGGATTTTTTTGTTCGGATTCAGGCCGGCATCCATGGCTTCGCGGTAAGCCTGCACGATGGCATCGGCTTCTCCCGGCTGAATGACGCCATCCGCCTCTAGCTTTTCAGCGTAGCGCAGCCGCGTCCCCGGATGCTGGCTGATGATCTGGTACATTCTGGGCTGCGTCACCATCGGGTCATCCTGTTCATTATGACCCAGACGGCGGAAGCATACCATGTCGATGACCACATCCTTATGGAAGGTCATGCGAAAATCCAGCGCCAGCTCGGTAATCATGCACACGGCTTCCGGATCATCGCCATTCACATGAAAAACTGGCGCTTCGATCATCTTGGCCACATCGGTGCAGTACGGCGTGGAACGGCTCTCACGCGGATCGGACGTGGTGGTGAAGCCGATTTGATTATTGATGATAATGTGGATCGTACCACCCGTACCGTAACCGCGCGTTTGTGACAGATTCAGCGTTTCCATGACCACGCCCTGCCCGGCAAAGGCGGCATCGCCATGAATCAGCACCGGCAATACACGATCCCCGGCTCTGTCCATGATGCGGTGTTGCCGCGCGCGCACCGATCCCTCAACAACCGGGTTGACAATTTCAAGATGCGACGGGTTAAACGCCAGTACCAGACGCACCAACCCGCCTGCGGTATCCATTGCGGACGAGAAACCCTGGTGGTATTTGACGTCGCCGGAAGGTAATGCCTGGACATAGACTTCTTCGAATTCACGAAACAGATTTTCCGGCATTTTACCGATGGTATTGACCAGTACATTCAACCGGGCGCGGTGCGCCATACCGATGACGACTTCATTAATGCCGGATTTTCCGGCACTTTCCAACAGGCAATCGAGTAATGGAATAAGACTTTCGTTACCCTCGCCCGAAAACCGCTTTTGACCAACGTAACGGGTGTGCAGATATTTCTCCAGCCCTTCTGCAGCACTGAGCCGCTCGAGAATATGTTTCTTCTCGTCGTTGCTGTACGCCGGATTAGAGCGTTTGATTTCAAGCCGGCCCTGAATCCAGCGTTTTTGCTCCACTGACGAGATATACATATATTCTGCGCCGATGGTTCCGCAATACGTTTCACGCAGCGTTTGCAGAATTTCCCGTAACGTTGCGCGCTCGGGCCCGGCAAGAGAACCCGCATTAAATACGGTATCCATGTCTTTTTCGGTAAAACCGAAGCTGGCGGGATCAAGTTCCGTCCGCAGGGGCTTAGGCTCGCTCTGCAAGGGATCGAGCCAAGCCTGGCTCAGCCCCAGATAGCGGTGCATGTTGATTAGCTGAAGTACGGCAACCTGCTTACGCTCATCCGTATCCACCGGGATATTTTCAGGTAAAACAACCAGATTATCCGAATTTTTATCGCTGCCGGAATCTTTGCCGGGCTCGGCTTCCTTTTCGGCGGGCAGACTTTTTACCAGTTGGCTGATCGAAATATCCCGTGGCCGGTGAAGCTGATCAAAGAATTCCCGCCATGTCGAGTCAACCGACATCGGATTATGCAGATATTCTTCATAAATGGCTTCGATAAAAGGCGCATTAGCGCCGAACAACGCAGAATTCTGCAACTGTTTATTCATCACCGTTCGTCAGTGTGTGGAATTATTGCTAAAAGCATTATCGCTGAAAACTTGTCGGCACATCGCGTTTGGCTGCGCCGATGTATAGCTGTCTGGGGCGACCAATTTTATGTTCCGGATCGGAAATCATTTCATTCCATTGCGCAACCCAGCCGACAGTGCGGGCAACCGCAAAAATCGCGGTAAACATACTCGTCGGGATACCCAGCGCGCGTTGTACGATACCCGAATAAAAATCGACATTCGGATAAAGTTTCCGGGTTATGAAATAATCGTCTTCCAGCGCAATCCGTTCCAGTTCGAGTGCCAGTTTGAACAGGCGGTCGTTTTCCAGCCCAAGCACGTTCAGTACTTCATGACAGGTTTCACGCATGATTTTTGCGCGCGGATCGAGATTCTTGTAAACACGATGGCCGAAACCCATCAGCCGGTAGTTTTCGTCAGGATTTTTAGCGCGCTTGATATATTCGTTAATCCGTGAAACATCGCCGATTTCTTCGAGCATATGCAAGCAGGCTTCATTGGCACCGCCGTGTGCAGGCCCCCACAGACAGGCAATTCCGGCGGCGATACAGGCAAACGGATTGGCGCCGCTGGAACCCGTCAACCGGACTGTCGATGTCGATGCATTTTGTTCATGATCCGCATGCAGGATCAGAATGCGATCCAGCGCGCGAACGATGCGCGCATCGGCCTTAAAATCTTCCGTCGGCAGTGAAAACATCATATGCAGAAAGTTTTCCGCATAACCGAGATGATTACGGGGATAGATATAGGGCTGACCGAAATTGTATTTGTACGCCATCGCTGCAATGGTCGGCATTTTTGCAATCAGACGTATCGCCGATAATTCCCGGTGCTCCGGGTTTGTAATATCAAGCGCATCGTGATAGAACGCGGACAGCGCACCGACAACACCGACCATGACAGCCATCGGGTGCGCATCTCTGCGGAATCCACTGAAAAACTTGACCAGCTGCTCATGCAGCATGGTGTGGTTCTTGATCAATTTATCGAAGTCCGTTTTTTCCTGTTCCGCTGGTAATTCCCCACGCAACAGAAGGTAGCAGACTTCGGTAAAGTCGCATTGCCGGGCAAGCTGCTCTATCGGATAACCGCGATACAGCAAAACGCCTTTATCACCGTCGATAAATGTAATTCCGGATCTGTTGCTCGCTGTCGACAAAAAACCGGGATCATAAGTAAACAATCCACTTTTGGCATGCAGCTTGCGAATATCCACGACATCGGGACCCATGGTGCCGGGTATGACCGGCAGTTCGATCGATTCGCTGCCATCGCCCAGACTTAAGGTTGCTGTGCCTTTTTGTGTCATTTTAACTTTTCTCCCATTAACGTTAACTCAATTACTCAGCGCTGTCGGTGTTCGATAGCATACCTTTCATTCATTACATCGGCTTTGCAGTACCGGACATACACCCGCCCGGCAAAATCGGATCACGGATCAACACTTTTGCAGTAACCGTAATACCGGCTTCATGTCTTCGTCCACGGAGACCGCCCGGGTACAGATCAGATCCCAGAGATCATTGTCGGACAGTGATAGCAGCCGCTCAAATTGCACGATTTCATCAAAACTGAGTTGACTATAGTACTCGCTCATAAAACGTTGCAGAACGATATCCAGCTCAAGCATGCCGCGACGGCAGCGCCAGCGCGCACGCTCGAATGCCTTCGAATTCATATTGTCCGCTTGACCATCATGTCTTTGATTTTACCGATCGCGTTGGTCGGATTCAGTCCTTTCGGGCATGCCGCGACGCAATTCATAATGGAATGACAGCGAAACAGACGGTAAGGATCTTCCAGATAATCGAGCCGCTCTGCAGTTGCCTGATCCCGGCTGTCCGCGATAAAACGGTATGCCTGCAGCAACCCCGCCGGGCCGACAAATTTGTCGGGATTCCACCAGAATGAAGGGCACGCAGTTGAACAACAGGCACACAGAATGCATTCATACGCGCCTTCAAGCGCCGCACGCTCCAGCGGCGATTGCAACCGCTCGGTTTCCGGCGGCGGACTGTGATTAATCAGATACGGTTTGATTGAATGATATTGATTGTAAAACTGCGTCATATCGACAATCAGATCGCGAATGACGGGCAACCCCGGCAATGGACGCACTTCGACAGGTTCTTTCAGCTCGCGCAATGGCGTGATACAGGCAAGCCCGTTACGGCCATTGATATTCATGGCGTCCGAACCGCACACCCCTTCCGTACACGAACGCCTCAAACTGAGACTGTCATCGATGGATTTAATGCGGATAAGCGCATCAAGCAGCATCTTATCCGTTGAAGCCAATTCGACATCATAATCCTGCATGTAAGGCTTTGCGTCTTTATCAGGATCATACCGGTATATACGAAACTTCATCACCGACTCCCATACTTTATTTTCATCATAGGCCGACATCCAGAATGCAACCCTATCAGAAGCAGCAGTTTAGCAGAATGAAGACGGGATGGCACAGGATATCCATCTACAGCAATGTGAACGCTGATTATTCCACAAGAAATCAGCATGCGTGTTGGGGTTCTTGGAATAAATGCAATGAACCCCAACATGATGTGGTTCAATAGAATTGACCAACCCAGTTAAGAGATAATTTATCTTAACTGGAGATTGAGAGATGATCACAAGAAAGAAATACTCGAAGGAATTTAAGCTGGATGCCATTAGTTTAGTACTTGATCAAGGCTATACCAGAGCAGAAGCTGCCAGGAGTTTGGATATCAATAGCAAGATGCTAGGGCGTTGGATCAATGAGCTGACCTGTAGTAGTTCAAACTTGATCTGACATTAGGGTCTAGCCAAAGGGTGGGATTACCCGGTTTGATAGAGGTGAGAAACTTTATCAACCAAGCGCGCAAGCGCAAAGGAATAATCCCATGAGTAGTTTTCAACAAAAAGTCATCAAACACAAGATTGGTCTGTTTAATTTGGCAGCTGAGCTTGGCAATATATCCCGCGCCTGCAAGGTGATGGGTTTTTCACGCGATACTTTTTATCGCTATCAGGCAGCCGTGGAAACGGGTGGTATTGATGCGCTGATTGATGCGAACCGACGCAAGCCCAACATCAAGAACCGTGTCGAAGAAACGACGGAGACGGCGGTCACCGCTTTTGCTCTGGAGCAACCGGCTTTTGGTCAGGTTCGTGTTTCCAACGAACTACGCAAACGCGGAATCTTTGTTTCTCCGTCTGGTGTTCGTTCGGTGTGGTTACGCCAGAATCTGGAGTCGTTCAAGAAGCGTTTGTCAGCCTTGGAGAAGCATGTTGCCGAGACCGGAACGGTGCTGACCGAGGCACAAGTACAGGCGTTGGAGAAAAAACAGGACGATGATGTGGCCCATGGTGAAATCGAGACAGCTCATCCCGGCTACCTCGGCAGCCAGGATACCTTTTACGTCGGCACCCTCAAGGGTGTGGGGCGAATTTACCAGCAAACCTTCGTGG
>CAYXFV010000076.1:0-13340 GCA_964464365.1 uncultured Nitrosomonas sp.
TTGCTCCGACACGGACTTTCTCCGTGCTGTTTATGCGCCTTCACAGGCGCACTTGAGGTTCATTACATTTACCTAACCTTGTATTTGATGACATTCTGTTGAACACTACTCATGGGATTACTCCTTTGCGCTTGCGCGCTTGGTTGATAAAGTTTCGCACCTCTATCAAACCGGGTAATCCCACCCTTTGGCAAGACCCTACTGTCAGATCAAGTCTGAACTACTACACTTTTATGGGTAGCATGAGCCGCACCGGTGATTGTTTCGATAATGCTGTAGCAGAAAGTTTCTTCGGCAGCCTTAAACAGGAACGGATCCACTGGCGACACTACCCAACCCGGCGTGCAGCTCAGCAAGATGTCTTGCAGTATATTTCTATTTTTTATAACAGTCAGCGACTGCATTCATACTTGGGATACAAAAGTCCGAATCAATATGAGCTGGAATCAGAAATATTGAAAAAAATCGCTTAACTGGGTTGTCCGGTTTTACTTGATCAGATCACCAATCCCAACAGACGGCAGTACAGCATTGGGATATACTTCCAACGCGTGGAACAGCAGCTGGCCGGTTTACACTATTACAGCAGATTTTATGCATAATCTGCTGTTCTGAAACCCTTTAATCCTGTTACGGGATTTTGCATTGGATTAATCAAATGAAAGCAACCTTAACCGAATTATTGAAACGAATACCCGGTAAAGTCACCGAAGAATGGCCGATGGGCGAGCCATTTGTGGAGGCATTCCGACATGGTTCGATGTCTGTTGAAGTCTATGCCCCCAAAGGCACGGACATACAGACGCCGCATGATCAGGACGAACTCTATTTTATTCATTCCGGCCACGGTGAATTGGTGATTGCCGGTGAGCAGCATCGGTTTGAACCCGGCATGGTGTTTTTTGTGGCGGCACATGTTGAGCATCGATTTGAGCATTTTTCATCCGACTTTGTGGCCTGGGTGGTGTTCTGGGGCCCGAAAGGCGGGGAATAAGCGCAAATCTGAAAAACCAGCCACACCCATTGACTAAAATAATCCGCTGAACTTATGTACCGCAGTTTTATTCATGTACTGATTATCTGGATTACTATTTTTACGGCAGTTTATCTGTATTTCAACACCCGATTGGAACCCAGGATTTCGGTAGCCAAACAAGGTTTGATATCCGGCGAAGTCGTCATTCCGCGTTCATGGGATGGTCACTACTATATCCAGGGATCCATCAACGGACATCCCATCATTTTCATGGTGGACACGGGCGCAACCGTTGTTTCGGTGGGTTCCGAGTTTGCCCGCAGCGCGCAATTGCCCAAGGGCAGGCCCGCGAACTTTACAACCGCTGGCGGTATCGTGCAAGGTGAAATGGTCTATGATCAAACCATAGAAGCGGGCGGCATCGTGACCAGCGGTTTGCAGATTTCGGTCGGTTTGCCGGGTGACATGGCGTTACTGGGGCAAAATTTCTTACGCAATATTGATGTCATTCAATCCAATGACACCATGACATTGCGTCTCAGACAGCGATAACCGCGCGGGATTATTGCTTACTCCGGCGAATACACCATCCAATCCAGGATTGAACGGGACCAACGGTTTATAATGACATACCCTTCTTTTACAATTTAGAAATTGACTCTTTTCAGGAGATGTAATGTATCAGCATATAAAAATACCGCATGACGGTGAAAAAATTACCGTAAATCAGGACTTAACACTGAAGGTGCCCGATCACCCCATTATTCCGTTCATCGAAGGCGATGGCATCGGTGTTGATATCACGCCTGTTATGCAGAACGTCGTGAATGCGGCTGTATCCAAGGCTTACGGTAATCAGCGCAAAATCGCCTGGATGGAAATGTATGCGGGCGAAAAATCGACCCAGGTTTATGGCAAGGATGTTTGGCTACCCGACGAAACTTTAACGGCAGCGCAAGAATTTGTCGTGTCGATTAAAGGGCCGCTGACCACGCCCGTCGGCGGTGGAATCCGGTCGATCAATGTTGCATTACGCCAGGAATTGGATCTCTACGTTTGCCTGCGCCCGGTACGGTATTTCAAAGGCGTGCCCAGTCCGCTGAAAGACCCTGAAAAAACAGACATGGTTATTTTCCGCGAAAATTCGGAAGATATTTATGCCGGTGTTGAATGGGAAGCAGGTTCGCCCGAATCCAGGAAAGTGATCGATTTCCTCATGAAAGAAATGGGCGTCAAAAAGATTCGCTTTCCGGAAACTTCAGGCATCGGTATCAAGCCGATTTCCAGGGAAGGTACGGAACGCCTGGTGCGCCGGGCCATTCAATACGCCATTGGCAACAAGCGAAAAAGCATCACGCTGGTTCATAAAGGCAATATCATGAAATTTACCGAAGGCGCTTTCAAAAGCTGGGGCTATGCGCTTGCCGCGAAGGAATTCGGCGCGACTTTACTGGATAACGGCCCCTGGATGAAGCTGCCGGAAGACAAAGGCAGCATCATCATCAAGGATGTGATCGCCGATGCCTTTTTACAACAAATCCTGTTACGCCCGGAAGAATATGATGTCGTCACCACGATGAATCTCAATGGAGACTATATCTCTGATGCTTTGGCCGCTCAGGTCGGCGGTATCGGTATCGCGCCAGGCGCCAATTTAAGCGACTCCGTTGCCATTTTTGAGGCCACACATGGCACAGCACCCAAATATGCCGGGAAAGATCAGGTCAATCCGGGTTCGATTATTCTGTCGGCAGAAATGATGTTGCGGCATTTGGGCTGGACTGAAGCCGCAGATAGGATCATCCGTGCCGTGGAAGCCACGATTCAGGATAAAATTGTCACTTATGATTTCGCCCGGCTAATGCCAGGCGCGCAGGAAGTATCGTGTTCCAAATTCGGGGAAGCGTTAATCGCCCGGATGGATTAAGCAAATACCAGGAAAGGTATATAAAGAAAGGCATTAAGAAATTATCGCCATGCATGCAGGAATTGGCCAGCGATTAACTCGCATCAGCCCATTTCTGAATACTGAATAATCCCACCCCTGCCTGATGATGAGCAGGGGTGGAAGGTCATGCCTGGAATTTCAACTGAAAATATAGCAGTACTGCTGGAACTCCCGCCAGATTCTCCTGATGAAAAAAACGGATATAGTCTCTGGTTATGCGGACTGAATGTTTGAGGCTTGTTTTCCTTTAGGGCCTTGGGTAACGTCAAAACTTACCTTCTGGCCTTCTTTAAGGGTCTTAAACCCGGACATATTGATCGCTGAGAAGTGCGCGAACAAATCTTCACTGCCATCATCGGGTGTAATAAAACCAAAACCTTTAGCATCGTTAAACCATTTTACTGTACCTGTTGCCATTTCTACTTCCTATAATTTAAAACTGGGCCGGATACCCTAATACTATTTGAATTTCAAGGACACAAACGGCTAACATTGGTACCGCAGAGAACTTGAAGCCAAACGCCACATGAAGTTTTACGCAAATCCGGGGGCAAAGTCAAGCTGTTAAACGGTGTTCATCAACAAACAAGAGAAAAATTGCAGGATTATTGCCGATGAATCAAATTCAGACACCCGAAAATTAAGATACTTGAAAAAAATGTCGTAATCGTCAACTATGTCAGGTATGTTTAAATTTACAGGATTAGCTTATACTTTTACTGACTAAAATTGTTGGGTGTGTATTTAATATGGCGGAAAAAGATTTAGATCCCGTTATTCTTATCAATGAAAAGAATGCGCTGAAAACACCGCCATTGTATAAAATACTACTGTTAAACGATGATTTTACTCCCATGGATTTTGTGGTCGACGTGTTAAAAATGTTTTTTGCGATGAATCAGGAACAGGCAATCGAGGTCATGTTAAAAGTTCATACCGAAGGTGCTGCTGTATGCGGCGTGTATCCCAGCGATATCGCCAGCACCAAAGTTCATCAGGTTGTTGAATTTGCCAGAAGTAATCAGCATCCATTAAGATGCGTAATGGAGGAAAATTAAAGATGATTGCTCCGGATTTGGAAGTAAGCCTGCACATGGCTTTTGTTGAATCCAGGCAGAAACGCCATGAATTTATTACCGTTGAGCACTTGCTGTTAGCCATGCTTGACAATGCCAGCGCCGCAGAAGTACTGAATGCCTGTCTGATCGATCTGGAAGATTTACGCGCGACACTTCTGGATCATATTTCCCGTCACACTCCTATTATCAGCAGCGACTCTGAGGTAGACACGCAGCCGACGCTCGGGTTTCAACGCGTGATTCAACGCGCCATCCTGCATGTGCAGTCGTCCGGCAAGAAAGAAGTAACCGGCGCAAACATCCTCGTGGCCATTTTCGGTGAAAAAGACTCACACGCCGTCTATTTCCTCCAGCAGAAAGGCGTCACACGCCTTGATGTCGTGAATTACATCTCGCACAATATCCGCAAGATATCGCCGGACAGCGAGGCCAAGCCAGGTAATGACGCCGAACAGGAACAAAGCCCGGGGCAACAGGAGCAAAGCTCACCAGGCAACAATATCCTTGAAAATTACACGGTCAATCTGAATGTACTGGCATTGACCAATAAAATTGATCCGTTAATCGGTCGTGAAGAGGAAATTGAACGGGTCATCCAGACATTATGCCGCAGACGCAAAAACAATCCGCTGCTGGTCGGTGAAGCCGGTGTCGGCAAAACCGCTATCGCGGAAGGTCTTGCAAAACGCATTGTTGATGGCCAGGTACCTGACATACTCTCAAATCACCAGGTTTATGCCCTGGATATGGGCGCATTGCTTGCCGGTACAAAATACCGCGGTGATTTTGAACAGCGCCTGAAAGCGGTGCTCAAACAATTAACGGACAATCACGAATCAATCCTGTTTATCGATGAAATACATACTTTAATCGGCGCAGGCGCGGCTTCCGGCGGCGTACTGGACGCATCCAATCTGTTGAAACCGGCACTCAGCGCCGGTCAGTTACGCTGTATCGGCGCAACAACTTATGCCGAATATCGCGGCATCTTCGAGAAAGATCACGCACTGTCACGACGCTTCCAGCAAATCGATGTACATGAACCCAGTGTAAACGAAACCGTTGCGATTCTGCAGGGCCTGAAATCACGCTACGAAGCACACCACAAGGTCAAATACACAATTGCCGCGCTGCATTCCGCCGCAGAACTGGCTGATCGTTTTATCAACGACAGGCATTTACCGGACAAAGCCATTGACGTCATCGATGAAGCCGGCGCGGCGCAGCGTATTTTGCCCAAATCCAGAAAACGGAAAGTCATCGGAAAAACCGAAATTGAAACCATCGTCGCCAAAATTGCGCGCATTCCACCGCAAAACATCACGAGTAGCGATAGAAATCGCCTGAAAACACTGGAACGCGATATGAGATCGGTGGTGTTCGGTCAGGACAAAGCCATCGGCGCGTTATGCGCAGCGATCAAAATGTCCAGGAGCGGGCTGGGTCATCCGCGTAAACCGGTCGGCTCATTCCTGTTCTCCGGCCCGACAGGCGTTGGCAAAACAGAGGTTGCCCGCCAGCTTGCTTACGCACTCGGCATTCAATTGCACCGCTTCGACATGTCCGAATACATGGAGCGACACGCGGTTTCCCGTCTCATCGGCGCGCCACCCGGCTATGTCGGTTTTGATCAGGGTGGATTGCTGACGGAAACCATTGTTAAACACCCTTATTCCGTATTGCTGCTGGACGAAATCGAAAAAGCGCATACCGACATTTTCAATATTCTGCTGCAAGTCATGGACTACGGCACGCTGACGGATAACAACGGACGCAAAGCCGATTTTCGCAATGTCATTATCATCATGACAACCAATGCAGGGGCCGAATCGCTGACAAAATCAACGATCGGCTTCACTAAATCGAAACAGGCCGGTGACGAACTGATGGACATCAAACGATTGTTCACACCTGAATTCAGAAATCGCCTGGATGCCATTATTTCATTCTCCATGCTTGATGAAGAAGTCATTTTGCGTGTCACCGACAAATTCCTGATGCAACTCGAAGCACAGTTGCAGGAAAGAAAAGTGGAAACGATCTTCACTGAAAGATTACGCCGATATCTGGCCAAAAATGGCTTTGATCCGCTGATGGGCGCACGCCCGATGGAACGCCTTATTCAAGACACGATCCGCCGCGCACTGGCTGACGAGCTCTTATTCGGTCGTCTGGTCAACGGCGGAAAAGTCACAGTCGATATCGACGACCATAACCAAGTACTGCTCACTTTCGCGGAAGAAGCCGTCGTCACTTGAAGCTATCGTTTTTTGAAGCTGCCGTCCTGAATGACGGCAGTCTCATCTGGGGAAATAATCACCAATAGAATTACGCCTGTGCAGCTGTTATCTGAGATAACACTGCACAGCGCGGTACGATACCGTTTACCGTTACTTCCCCCCGTTCTTTTTTTATCCCATTCGTCATTCCGGTTCGCATCGAAATCATAGCTGCTTTATGCCAGGGTAATAATGGTAATATATGCGTTTCTCGGTTCTTAAATTTTAAAGGTCTGATAACACCATGTTTGCGCAGAATCATACGATAGAAAACGTTGATCCGGATCTGTGGCAAGCCATGAATGGCGAGCTGCGACGGCAAGAAGAATACATTGAACTCATCGCATCTGAAAATTATGCCAGCCCCGCAGTCATGCAGGCGCAGGGTTCGGTGCTCACCAATAAATACGCCGAAGGCTACCCCGGCAAACGCTATTATGGTGGCTGTAATTTTGTCGACACCGTGGAACAGCTGGCTATTGACCGTCTGAAATCCCTGTTCGACGCAGAATATGTCAACGTGCAGCCGCATTCCGGCTCACAGGCCAATGCGGCTGTCTATCTTTCCGTATTAAAACCGGGAGACACCCTGCTGGGCATGTCTCTCGCGCATGGTGGGCATTTGACGCATGGCGCGACGGTGAGTATGAGCGGCAAAATCTTTCATTCGGTGTCCTATGGATTGCATCCGGAAACAGAAGAACTGGATTACGATCAGGTCGAAAAACTGGCGCATGAACATAAACCCAAGATGATTGTGGCCGGTGCATCGGCGTATGCGCGCGTCATCGACTGGAAACGTTTCCGCAAAATTGCCGATTCGATCGGCGCCTATCTGTTTGTCGACATGGCGCATTACGCAGGTCTGGTTGCTGCGGGCTTCTATCCAAATCCGGTCGGCATCGCCGATTTTGTCACCAGCACGACGCATAAAACCCTGCGCGGACCGCGCGGCGGCATTATCATGGCCAAACCCGAACATGAAAAAGCGCTGAATTCAGCCATTTTCCCGCAAACCCAGGGCGGCCCACTGATGCACGTCATCGCCGCAAAAGCCGTTGCTTTCAAGGAAGCATCGACCAGCGAATTCAAAAAATATCAGGAACAGGTCATTGAAAATGCGCGGGTCATGGCCAAAGTACTGCAACAACGTGGATTACGCATCGTATCCGGAAAAACAGACTGCCATATGTTTCTCGTCGACCTGCAGGCCATCAACCTGACCGGCAAAGCCGCTGAAGCCGCACTGGAACATGCTCATATCACTGTGAATAAAAACGCTATTCCGAATGATCCGCAAAAACCGTTTGTTACCAGCGGTATCCGCATCGGCTCTCCAGCGATGACCACACGCGGATTTAAAGAGCTGGAATCCGAACAGCTCGCGAACATGATTGCGGATGTACTTGAAGCACCGGAAGATTCGTTCGTCATTTCACGTGTCGCCGATGAAGCGAAAGCACTGTGCAAAAAATTTCCGGTCTACGGATAAGCGCCACGCCGATACTTTCATCCGGCTGAACGCACTGACCACACTGACACGCACGCGCGGCCATCGTTTATGAAATGTCCATTCTGTAATGCGGAAGACACCAACGTCATCGATTCGCGCGTGAGTGAGGAAGGCAACCGGATACGCCGCAGGCGGCGTTGTCCGTCGTGTGATAAACGTTTCACAACTTATGAAACCGTCGAGCTGCGGTTGCCGCAAGTCGTCAAGCATGACGGTACGCGCACCGAATTTGACCGCAACAAACTGCTGACCGGGTTTAAACGCGCGCTGCATAAGCGCCCGGTATCAGCGGATGATGTCGAAGCAGCGATAGACGCTATCGTGCATCAATTGCTAAGCCTCGGAAAACGGGAAGTCTCCTCGCGCAGTATTGGTGAAAGCGTGATGAATGAACTGTATAAGCTCGACAAAGTAGCCTACATTCGTTTCGCTTCCGTTTATAAAAGCTTCCAGGGCGTCGATGACTTCCGTAACGCAATACGCGAAGTCAACAAGGTCGATGAAACCGGTGAAATGCAGGCAAACAAGACAACCGACAGCCCCCGGGAATCATCATCCTGAAAAAATCAGCAACACCCGTAACTTAAACACGTTGCTTTTTTGAATCGACACCACCGACTTCAATGTTTACACCGGCTGATCACGCTTTCATGTCCCAAGCCTTGCAACTGGCAGAAAAAGGGCTCTACACCACATCCCCCAATCCGCGTGTCGGTTGCGTGATTACGCAGAATAACACGATCGTTGGCAACGGCTGGCATGCCAAAGCCGGGCAGCCGCACGCGGAAATCAACGCACTGGCCACAGCCGGTGCAGCGGCACACGGCGCAACCGCCTATATCACGCTGGAACCCTGCAGTCATCACGGGCGCACGCCGCCCTGCGTGGATGCGCTGATTCAGGCGGGTATCGCCCGCACCGTAATCGCCATGCAAGACCCCAATCCACGGGTACTGGGCAACGGCATTGCCGCGTTGAAACAGGCTGGCATTTCAGCTCAGACCGGATTGATGCAGGATCAGGCAGAAGCGTTAAATGCCGGTTTCATCAAACGCATGCAGCATAAAAAACCGTGGGTCAGATTGAAAGTGGCCGCCAGCCTCGACGGCAAAACGGCGTTGAACAACGGTCAGAGTCAATGGATCACGAGTGAACCCGCACGTCAGGACGGACACCGCTGGCGCGCGCGTTCCTGCGCCATCATGACCGGTATCGGCACCATCCGCGCGGATAACCCGCGACTGACTGTGCGCCATATTCCGGTCTCCCGTCAGCCCAAAAAAATAATCATCGATAATCATCTGGCCTTACCCGTTGATGCTGATGTATTGAAAGACGGCGATGCCTGTATTTTTACCGCCGCAACCGGGAATACCGCAAAAGTCGCCAGCCTGGAGAGAATGGGGATACACGTGATACCTGCCGAACAAACCGATCAGGGACAGATCAATCTGGCCAGCGTCATGACCACACTGGCGCAACTGGAATGCAATGAAATACTGGTCGAAGCCGGCAGTACGCTGAATGGCGCACTGATCCACGCCGGACTGGTCGATGAGCTGATCATCTACATGGCGCCCAGCCTTCTGGGCGGCAACGCCAAAGACATGTTCCAATGGCCCGAATTCACCAGCCTGAGTCAGAAAATCACACTCCAGATCACCGACCTGCGCATGATCGGGCAGGATGTCCGCATGATTGCACGCCTGTGACCGGGCACCATCATCACCGGCTTAGCAAACACTATACGCAAGTAAATTCTTTCACTGCCAGGTGTAATACGCAGACAATCCAATGAAATTGACAATTTGATTGGTATCCTGCGTCAATTGTGAGCCGTCGAGATAGACCCAGTTACTCCATGTCCATTCATCTGTTTTGAATCGATTCAGAATATAATCCAGCTGAAAACTTAAGTTTTTCCGTGCGGCATATCTTGCAAATAATTTCATATTGCTCAATTGATGCGAAATATCGGGCACTGCATAGGTACCCGGCTCGCTCGTGTTTTGCTTGAATTTGTCCTTGATAAAAGAATGCGCCAGACTCACACCCAGTTCCAGTTTTTCAGTCGGCTGGCTATTGATATCAACGCCGAACGAAGTGCCGATATTCTCAAGATTGGCCGACCAGATTTCACGTGAGCTGCTGTTTTGCTGCCAGTTTCTGGAAGCCTGATCAATGTAGGTCTCATTGCGTGAGAACCATGCAACGGTTTGCAGGTGCTCAGAAAACGTATACGCGACATCCAGTGAATAGTTTCGTGCAGATCCTTTCTGCACCCCCAGATCTGAACCGGCACGGTGTCCGTAATTATCGAATGATTCGTCCATCATCATCTGGAGCGATAGTGATTCTATCGGCTCCCAGTTAATCGATAAGCGGACTTTATCCCGGTTGCGGTTGGCCAGATTGATCGGTGCTATCAGATTGACGAAGGATTCGCCACTGGTGGTCATACTGGGTAAAAAATAGGAGCCTGATCGATCGCTGTGGATATAAGAAAGCGTTCCGGTGACGGTTTCAGCCAGTGAGCGCCTTAATTCCGCGCGGTAGGAAATTTCGTCCGTGTTTCTTCGATTAGCCGCATAAGTGGCCGATCCGTTCCGGTCCCAGTGTTCATAGTCGATACCGGCAATCAGGTTAAAATGCTTCGGCAACGCGTAATTCGCTTCAAATTTACCGGTGTAGGTTCTGAATGACCGGGGATTGACGCCGCGACTCCCGCTGAAATCAAGCGGCGCTAGTAACGCCGGATAATAGATAGATAAGGCGGTTTTATCGTTGCGGTCTTCAAATCTGAAGTTTGCAAGCAGGTTGAGCTTGGATAATGGCCGGCTGGTAACCCCGGCTTGCACGAGTGTCGTGTCGATGCGTCCATCAAGATGATTGCCGATTCCGGGCGCTAATGACTGAGCGGAAAAAAAAGTATCTGACTGCGTGGCTCTGGTGTGGGCTACTCTGAATGTACTGCGTATCGTTGGACTGAAACGATAACCGCCCGCCAGAAAAATCTGATGGGATTGATTATCCGGCGGCAATGCTGTTGGCGTCGTATGACCGCCTGTCGGATACAATGCTTCATATTTATTGATAAACATCGTGCCATAATACCCGCCGGATAGTTGTAACTGCTTGCCGTTATAATCAACGCTGGCGCCAAAGATACGGGTGGTATAGTTAATGGGTTCAGGAATCAACCGGCTGCCCCGTCCGAACAATCTTGCCCCATCTTTATCCTCATTGCGGAAATGCAGTTGCAGTGCAAAATTGCCAAAAAACAATTTGTTCAGTCCGAACGCAAGTGCCTGACGCTCAGTCTTCAGGTGCATGGGTTCCCCGGTCGTGGACGAGGCCGGAATGACCGGGTGATTACTGCCGATTCCCGTTACCGCCGTATTCACGGTAAATGGTTCATAGCGCGGGGTCTGGCTGAAATCGATAAAGTAACCCCAACTGCCTTGTTTGTTATGTTCAAACCGGATATCGCGATTCTGCAATCCAAGGTTGCGCCCTATGAGCTTAAACCAGGTGCCCGTATCGTCATTGCGCTTGATGATATTTACGTTGCCGATACCGTAAACACTGTCATCACGCAGCCCGCTGTATTGACCGAAACGCGCATTATCATTAAACAAATAGCCCGCGCCAAAATTAACCACGCTGCTCGGTTTAGTCAGTTGCTTGAGAGCTTCATCTTCCGTCGATACCGCCGGAGTAGCGATCAGGAACAATAGAATCAGCGGCATGAATTGACAGTTTTTTCTTGTCGACTTAAACATTCTCGCACCCCCGATCATCGCAGAAAAAGTAGTTCATTATGGATATTCTCAGGGTTATTACTGCCGTGAACCTGCGTGTGGCAATTCAGGCACCCCCTTGCCAGCGTATTTCTTTTATGGGTTCCCTCAAGCATGCCCGGAATACCCTGATGCGTATTCGGTTCATGGCATTCCTGACAAAGGAAGGGATAACGCACTTTGAGCAGATTGGGGGCAGTTGTGCCGTGGGGATTGTGGCAAATGGCACAGTTTTCCTGAACCGGCGCATGATTACGCACAAATGGCCCGCGTTTTTCCATATGGCATGTGTAGCAGGTATCGTTAATACTGTCCCTGACCGTCATGCTGGGCCCGGCTGAGCCATGGGAATTATGGCAGTCGGAACAGATCACTTTCCCTTCCCGGACAGGGTGACGAGATGGCCGGTTGATTTGGGCACGCTGTTCCTTATGACACATGAAGCAGACCTCTGCCTGCGTGATCCGGTTTCGGACTTTGTCCTGATCGGTATGGATTTGATGACAGGCGGTACACGTGATGTCGCGGTTTGCATGGGTACTGCCCGCCCAGTGTATTCTTTGCCCGCCTTGATGGCAGGCCAGGCAGACCTGATTCCTGTTTTCTATGGAATTAGTCGAGTATTTCCCAAACGTGCGGTTGGGTGCTTTTTCAGGCCGATCGATATGCCTGCCACTCGTACCGTGGCAACTTGTACAAGTCGGCGTACGATGATCAGCACGCGTGCCATGCTTTGTTTTGCCGATCGCCAATACAGGATAATCGCTGCCCTCGTCATGACAGTCTGTGCATGTCCGATCACCTTTAAGGACAATATCCTGAGCTTGTTCATCGTCATCATCGCGCTCAAATGCATGTGCATTCAACGCGACCACGGACATAAAAAACAGGATGAATATCCGGACAGATAATTTTTTTTGGATTATCCGAGGATTGTTCGCTGTATGGATCGATTGTATCGCCTGGCTGCGCAGCGGATTTCCCGGAAAAAATCTGAGTCAGCCATTGATTCCGCCCACCCTGGGGCGGTATTGGCGATATTAGCGGTATCTGGAAAGGATGTTTATTGTGCGTTACGGCATACCGGGTCCCACCTGCTGAAGCAACCAGAATGGTCCTGAAAATACGTCCGCATTTCAACGCAAACCGAATTAATTGAGCAACTTGTTTCACAGCTGAAAAAGCTCCTGCCATCTTGTAAGCATATCAATCGAAATAGCTGGCTAACAAGCGACAATCGCATTCTGGCTGGCTTTACTTGTTCTCTGAAAGAGAATATATTTCCTTCGCAATTATCATAATATTTGTGTATTCAATACCTTAATTTAAAAAAACTCAGGCTGGTTGAAAAAATCAGCGACTGGAAGAAAGCAATGAATAATCCCACGCAATCAACGCTATGCGGGATCCTCGTTGTTTAGTTTCACCATTCGCAGCTCACAAACCACAAACAATACATTCACTTAATACTAATGCTAATCATTATAGAAATACGAATCATTCTCAATTATTATATTTGTTCTTCAGGGTAAATGCAATTTCCACATTTTAAGTAATGCTATTCGTAGAACACTTAAGCGACTTGCAGAAATACATCGGTAATGATGCTGCCGGTATTACAGCGCAATCAGAACAAGACTCACGCCGCAATACCGTGAAGTGAAGTCAGCAACCCATCCATGCAGATCAGCATAATCCGCCATCGTTGCGTATAATTACACGCTGTTTAAATTTATAAAATTCAT
>CAYXFV010000077.1:0-12686 GCA_964464365.1 uncultured Nitrosomonas sp.
CAAGGATAAAGCTAAAGAGACTTTATCCTAATTTATTAAATTGATAGAGTACTAGCATGAAAGGCATCGCCGAAGCATCTGCCAGTCAGTTACTAGGTGAACTATTGACCATGACCGATAATTTAACAGTCACACAATGGGTAGCTTACGCAGGCTTAGATCCGAGGCACTTCGAATCGGGCAGCAGTATTGCCAAGAAAACAAGAATCAGTAAAGCAGGAACCGGTATATCCGCCAAGCCTTATACATACCTGCGTTGGTGGCAAGCTGCAGCGAGCCTCATGTTGCTGCTTACTACAAACATTTGCAGGAAAAACGCGGGTTACTGAAAATCCAAGCATTATGTGCAGTTATGCGCAAAATACTGCATGCTATTTACGGCATGTTACACAGCAAGCAGCCTTTTGACGGCCGCATGTTTTTTCGCATGGGTGCAACATGATTTCTCAAAAATTAATTGCAAAAAGTGAGAGTATCTACCAAGCGTAGGGTGTGTATTTATTCGTGAGCAATCGGTTTATCGGTAAAAAGATAATCTTTTAACTCTTTATCGAAAGCCGGGTCTTTTCGACGTATCCATTCAAGCACCATTGCGGCATGTTCTTTTTCTTCATCCCGATTATGCGCGAGGATTGCCTTTAATGCCTTGTCTTTGCATGCGTCAACGCGTTGATTATACCAATCCACTGCTTCCAATTCTTCCATCAGCGAGCTGATGGCTCGGTGCATATCCCTGGTTTCATCAGTGAGTTCTTCAATGGGCTCGTGGTAACCTTCGTTTGACATGTTTTTGCTCCTGTTATTGAGTAATATTTCCTATCATTAAGTATATTGGCGCGCGCCTATTTAAGGCAGTCACGGTTATTGTTTCTAAGGCAACGTCTTGCATAATACGCAAAGCCTACTGCGCTGCGCTGCGACCGGAGTATCCAGTCATGCGCTTCGCGCCCCAGCTCCGGTTTGATCGGTTTGATCGTACCGGCAGAAAGCGCGATGAGCTGCATTCGGGCCGCGCGCTCAAATGCGAGCGCCAACAGGCAAGATTCCTCGATACTGCCGCAGGCGATGAGCAGGCCGTGATGCGCCAGCAACAGCGCGCGTTTTGATCCAATCGCCTGCGCAATCAGCTCGCCTTCTTCATTACCGACGGGCACGCCGGGCCATTCCGGCAGAAACGCAACATCGTCGTAGAGTACGCAGTTATCCATGTGCGAAATTTCCAGCGGTATTTCAAGCATGCTCAATGCCGCCGTATGCACAGCGTGCGTATGAATGATGCACTGCACATCCGGTCGCGCACGATACAGCCACGAATGAAAACGGTTGGCGGGATTGGCCATGCCTTCGCCTTCCAGCACGTCCAGATCCTCATTGACCAGTAACAGGTTACCCGCGCAGATTTCATCAAATCCCAATCCCAGACGCTGCGTCAGGTAGGTGCCTGGTTTTTCACCGCGCGCGGTGATCTGTCCAGCCAGTCCTGAATCATGACCGTTGTCATACAGAATACGGCAGGTAAGCGCCAGTTTCTGCACCCGTGTATAGTCCGTGCCCTGCAAAACCGCATCCATTTGGTTGAAAGATTGCCTGACCAGCTCGTTTTTATCCAGATCGAAAGTTTTTCCACTCATGGTTTTTCCATTTGATGACCGTGATTTACCAGGGAATGACCTGCCCGTCGTAGGTGAAGAATTTGCCGCTATCGGTATGTATCAAGTCGGCAATCACCTGACGCATGCCGGTGACGCTCTTCTCGGCTGAGATCAATGCGTTCGGGCCGCCCATTTCCGTTCGCACCCAGCCGGGATGCAACACTGCCACGATCACGCCTTTGGATTCCAGATCAATCGACAGGCTTTTCATGACCATGTTAACCGCAGATTTGCTGGAGCGGTAAACATAGCTTGCGCCACTAGTGTTGTCGGCAATGCTGCCCATTTTGCTGGTAATCGTCACAATTTTTTTCGTATCGCTTCTGGCCATCTGGTGATAAAAGGCATCCGCCATTTTGAGTGGCGCCATGGCATTCACTTCAAAGGCATAAGCCCATGCAGCGTAATCAATCTGATGGAAACTGCTACCGTGACTGGCCGGATAGACACCTGCGTTATTGATCAGCACATCAATTTTTTCCGCTGACAGCGTATGTGACAGCTTATCAACATGCGCATGATCCGCGACATCCAGCGCATGCACCTGAACATGTCCCTGAAACTGCACCGCCAGCTGATTTAATGCATCCGCATCGGACGGATTTCGCGCGCAGGCCAGAACACGCCAGCCATCTCCGGCATACTGCCGTGCAAATTCGAGTCCTATGCCACGGTTTGCACCGGTAATCAAAACGGTTTTCATGCGATTTTAAGATTCCTCTTTTGCTGTTTATCCAATAGTCTGCCGGTTGTTCAACCACCCGCCTCAGCTTAATTTGTTCATTCTATCAATCAACGCATTAAATTGAAAATCCGGATCACACCACCCATCATGAAAACGTATGATTTTTTGACTGAAGCCTTGTCTAAAACCCTGCTGCTAAGGTATAGTTCGCACTCAGCCGAACATGTTCAAGCAGGAGAGCGCGCTTTAAGTTATCAGTCAATAATTCAAGCGCCGCCGAAGGCGTAACCCCCCGGAATCGCTCAGGCAAGGTCAGAAAACTATCGTTATCCCCTGAAAACCGCTTGAAACAGGCAATCTGGAGAGTGCTTAGCAATTCGCCATTTATATTTAATTTATGATGGCGCTGATGTTTTTGCTTAGCCACCGAAGGGGCACGCGGATATCCCGTAAATCTCTCAGGTAGAAGGACAGAGGGGTGGAGTCATTCTGAATGTTACAATGACTTATTTTTTATTATCGGGAGAAAATCCGTGCTGAAAAAAACACCTCTGAACGAAACACACCGCCAGATGAATGCCAAAATGGTGGATTTTGGCGGCTGGGATATGCCGCTCCACTATGGCTCACAACTGGAAGAACACCACAAAGTCCGTCAGGACGCCGGCATGTTCGACGTATCACATATGCTCCCCGTAGACATCAAAGGTGACGGTACGCGAGATTTTCTGCGCAAACTGGTCGCCAACAATGTCGACAAAATAACAGTCCCTGGCAAAGCCCTCTACACCTGTATGCTCACGCCGCAGGGTGGCATCATTGATGACCTGATCGTTTATTTTCTGACGGAATCATGGTTCCGCATCGTCGTCAATGCCGGCACCGCTGACAAAGATGTCGCCTGGATACTTAAACAGCGCGACGCACTCGCTCCCGGACTGGAAATCACACCGCGCCGCGACCTGGCGATGATCGCCGTGCAAGGCCCGAACGCGCGCGCAAAAGTATGGCAGGTTATTCCCGGCTCACAGGCGGTTACTGAAGAGCTGAAAATATTTCAATCAACGACTTTCAATCATTTTTTCATTGCGCGTACCGGTTACACCGGCGAAGATGGCTTTGAAATTATTCTGCCTGCCGAAGAAGCACCGGCATTCTGGACATCGCTGCATGCGGCAGGTGTCGCACCCGCAGGACTTGGCGCCCGCGATACGCTGCGCCTTGAAGCCGGTATGAATCTGTACGGTCAGGATATGGATGAATCGACATCACCCCTGGAATCCGGCCTCAGCTGGACGGTTGATCTGAAGAACGAACGTGATTTCATCGGCAAGCAGGCGCTGCTGGATTCAAATCCGACACAGCAACTGGCTGGACTGGTGCTGCTTGACCGTGGCGTACTCAGAGGTCATCAGAAAGTGGCGGGCCAAATTAACGGTCAGGCATTTGAAGGCGAAATCACCAGCGGGGGATTCTCACCGACCATCAATCAATCCATTGCGCTGGCCCGTATCGCTGTTGGCGTATCGCTCGACGATGAAGTTCACGTACTGGTCAGAGATAAGCAATTACGCGCCAAAGTGGTAAAATACCCTTTCGTAAGGAACGGAAAGGTTCTGATTTAACTGAGAATCATCCAAATCATCTATCAACATAGCACAATCAACTCGGGAGCAAATAAATGAGCATTCCATCAGATTTGAAATATACCCGCTCGCACGAATGGGTTAAGACTGAAGCAAACGGCACGGTCACCATAGGCATTACCGATCACGCGCAGGAACTGCTCGGCGACATGGTATTTATCGAATTACCCAAAGTGGGCGATTCTTTCTCACAAAAACAGGAATGCGCTGTCGCCGAATCCGTCAAGGCTGCTGCGGATGTTTATTCGCCGATATCCGGCGAAGTTATTGAAGTCAATTCAGCACTGGCTGACAGTCCTGAAAAAATCAACCAGGACGCCTTTGGCTCATGGCTGTTCAAACTGAAACCCAGCAATGCCGCTGAACTGGATGGACTACTGGACGCCGCCGGTTATCAGGAAGTGCTCGACAGCGAAGATCATTAAATCGCAACCGATCTGCAACCCACCGTGATCAATCGCATCTTTTTTATCAATTCTATGGACTTAGTGTAATTCACCATGCCGTTTATCCCACATACAGAAGAAGATATTGCAGAAATGCTTGCCAGCATCGGCGCTGATTCTATTGAGGCGCTGTTTGACGAAATTCCCGCCGACCTGAAAGGCGGCAACTTAAAAGAAGTTCCACCCGGATTAAGCGAAATGGAAATTACCCGGTTGATGATGGAACGCGCCAGCCAGGACGGTTTCTATCAGAACTTCATCGGCGCAGGCGCTTACGAACACCATATCCCGGCTGCCGTCTGGCAAATCACCACGCGCGGTGAGTTTTATTCTTCCTATACGCCGTATCAGGCCGAAGCCAGCCAGGGAACCTTACAGCTGCTGTATGAATACCAGACCATGATGGCTTCGCTGACCGGCATGGATGTCTCCAACGCCAGCATGTACGACGGCGCAACCGCATTAGCGGAAGCCGCGCTGATGGCGGTAAGGTCGCACAAATCGTCCCGGCGCATACTGATTCCGGAAACGGTTCATCCGGTTTACCGCAAAGTGGCGCGCGCCATTGTCAGTAACCAGAAAATTGAAATTATTGAAGTACCGTTCGACAAAGCATCCGGTCAACTTCTGCCGGAATCACTAGCGGCGTATGCTTCCGAAGATATCGCCGCACTGGTGATTCCGCAACCTAATTTCTTCGGCGTGCTGGAACAGGTCGATGCGTTGACCGACTGGGCGCACAGCAAAAACGCGCTGGCTATCGGTGTCGTCAATCCGACCGCGCTGGCATTGCTGAAACCACCCGGTGAATGGGGTGAAACAGGTGCTGATATCGCTGTCGGCGAAGGACAGCCTTTAGGCATTCCGTTATCCAGCGGCGGCCCTTATTTCGGCTTCATGGCCTGCAAAAACAGTCTGATCCGTCAGATTCCCGGTCGCATCATCGGGCGCACGAATGATCTGGACGGCAAGCCCGGTTTTGTTTTGACATTACAGGCGCGTGAACAGCATATCCGCCGCTCAAAAGCTACATCCAATATCTGTACCAACCAGGGATTGATGGTCACGGCGGCAACCATTTACATGTCGTTGCTGGGTCCCGATGGGCTTCGCCGGATCGCGGCGCAATCCCATGCAAACACGTCCAGCCTGATTCGGAAACTGACCGCGATACCAGGCGTAGAACAGGCATTCAGCAGTCCGTTCTTCCATGAAACTGCTGTCAAATTGCCGTCATCCACAGTCAACGTGCTCGCTAAGCTCCAGCAAAACGGCATACTCGGCGGTTTCAACCTGCAAACGCATTACCCCGGACTGGAAAACACCCTGTTGATCTGCGCAACAGAAACAAAAACCGAAGCCGACATCGACAATTATGTCGATCAATTCCGGAAGGCACTGGGCTGACAGGTTGTAAAAACATACGCCGTACTCTTTAAACACGCTATACATCGAGGAAATCATTATGGTTACGCATTTAGGCACTCCAATCCGCATTGAAGGCACTTTTCCAAAAGTCGGTCAAAAAGCACCGGCGCTCTCACTGGTTAACCGGGACTTGAAAGATGTTACGCTGGCAGACTTCGCCGGTAAGAAAAAAGTACTGAATATCGTGCCAAGTCTTGATACGCCGGTCTGTGCGCTGTCTACACGCAAATTCAACCAGCAGGCCAGCAACATGAACAATACCGCCGTACTGATTATCGCAGCGGATCTGCCATTTGCCATGAGCCGCTTCTGCGACGCGGAAAGTCTGGATAAAGTCGTCACACTGTCAACCATGCGTGGTGCTCATTTTATGAAAGATTACGGCGTGCAGATTGCCGAAGGCCCGTTTGCCGGTATCACCGCACGCGCAGTTATCGTGCTCGATGAAACCGACACGATTGTGCATGCCGAACTGGTACCGGAAATTGCCGACGAGCCGAACTATGACGCGGCGCTGGCAGCACTGAAATAATCATCCTGATTATTCCTGCGGCATCACATCCCGAATAACCACCCAATCAAACGATAACGCTCCGATCATGCTGATATTCGAACACGCGCGCCCTGGGCGCCGCAATTATTCCCAGGCTCCGAAAACTTCCGCCAGTATTGATGGCATTCCAGATCATCTGCTGCGAAAAAAACAACCCCTGTTACCGGAAGTTTCCGAAATGGATACCGTGCGTCATTACACACGGCTGTCACAGAAGAATTTTTCCATTGATACTGAATTCTACCCGCTGGGTTCCTGCACGATGAAATATAACCCGCGTGCGTGCAATTCGCTGGCCATGCTGCCGCAATACCTCAGCAGGCATCCACTGGCTCCGGAAAATACCGGGCAGGGCTTTCTGGCCTGCATGTACGAATTACAGGAAATTCTCAAAGACGTCACCGGCATGGCCGGCATCACCCTCGCGCCGATGGCGGGCGCGCAAGGCGAGCTGGCAGGCGTGATGATGATTCGCGCCTATCACGAAGCGCACGGCGACTTCGAGCGTACCGAAATTATCGTTCCGGATGCGGCGCACGGCACCAACCCTGCGACGGCAGTAATGTGCGGTTTTAAAGTGGTCGAGATTCCTACCGACAAAGAAGGCAATGTCGATCTGGACGCACTCAAAGCCGCTGTCGGCCCGAAAACCGCCGGTCTGATGCTGACCAATCCGTCCACGCTGGGCGTTTTTGAAGAAAATATTGCCGAAATGAGCCGCGTCGTACACGAAGCAGGGGGATTACTCTACTACGACGGCGCCAACCTGAATGCCGTACTCGGTAAGGTAAAGCCAGGCGATATGGGATTCGATGTGATCCACATCAACCTGCACAAAACGTTCTCGACACCGCATGGCGGCGGCGGACCGGGTTCCGCGCCCATTGGCGTGGCAAAACGCCTGCTGCCATTCATGCCGGTGCCGTTCGTCACGCTGGAAGACGGCAAATACCGCTGGGTGACCGAACAGGAAAGACCGCAATCCATCGGCCATTTATCCGCGCACATGGGTAATGCCGGGGTGCTTCTGCGCGCCTACATTTATGTCCGTCTGCTGGGTAGAGAAGGCATGAACCGTATTGCCGAATTTGCCACGCTGAACGCCAATTACCTGATGGCGGAACTCAAAAAAATCGGCTTTGAAATCGCGTATCCGACACGTCGCGCAAGCCATGAATTCATTGTCACCATGAAAGACATCAAGGATGAAACCGGTGTCACCGCGATGAATCTGGCAAAGCGCCTGCTCGATAAGGGTTACCACGCACCGACAACGTATTTCCCTATCCTGGTGCCCGAATGCCTGCTGATTGAACCTGCGGAAACCGAGTCCAAACAAACGCTCGACGCATTCGTCACTGCCATGCAGGAAATTCTCGATGAAATTGCGCAACAGCCCGACATGGTTAAAAGCGCGCCGCACGACATGCCGCTGCGCAAGCTCGACGATGTCAAAGCAGCGCGCGAACTGGATCTCTGCTGGAAACCCGGCGCGTAAAATACGCGCTGTTGCAAAAACCACCGGTGCGCTCGTTCAACACAACGCCGCGCACCGGCTGACCGCCAGACTTCATCAATCAATCGCGCCATCGATTACACACAGCGTGAGAAACAGTTTGAGAAGCCATTTTTTCAACACACCCACATCATCCGAAATAACAGCTATGCGCACATTGATCTGCGGCTCAATCGCTTATGACAACATCATGGTCTTTCCCGGCCATTTCAAAAACCATATTCTTCCCGAAAAAATTCATGTCCTGAACGTCGCGTTCCTGGTACCGGAAATGCGCCGCGAATTCGGCGGCTGCGCGGGTAACATCGCCTATAACTTAAAAATGCTTGGCGGCGAACCGGTCATGATGGCCACTGTCGGTGACGATATCCAGCCCTACCGCGAACGTTTCGAGCAACTCGGACTCGATCAGTCGAATGTGCAGCATGTCAAAGATACGTTTACCGCACAGGCGTTTATCACCACCGATCTGGACGATAACCAGATCACCGCGTTTCATCCCGGCGCCATGAATTTCTCGCACCTCAACGCCGTGAACGACGCCAGAAATATCCAACTGGGCATCATCGCGCCGGACGGGCGCGACGGCATGCTGCAACATGCGCTTGAATTTCAGCAAAGTGGTATTCCGTTTATTTTCGATCCAGGCCAGGGCTTGCCCATGTACAATGGCGACGAACTGACGGACTTCATCAACAAAGCTGATTACGTTGCGGTCAATGACTACGAAGGCCAGCTTCTGCAGGAACGCACCGGCCTCACATTGGAAACCATCGCCAAAAAGACCAAAGCGCTGATTGTAACGCTGGGCGCACAAGGCTCGACCATCTACACCGATGGCCAGCAAATCGACATTCCCAGCGTGAAACCGCAGGATATTATCGACCCGACCGGCTGCGGCGACGCCTACCGCGCCGGCCTGCTGTACGGCATCGCACATGGCATGGACTGGCAAACAACCGGACGGCTCTGCTCACTCCTGGGCGCATTAAAAATCGCACATCGCGGCGGGCAGAATCACCAATTTACCCGTGACATGATCGATCAGCTTTATTTCGACCATTTCGGCAGCCGGATTTTCTGATAATCTGATTTCCATCAGCAACTCAATGAGGGTTGAGGCGCATAATCCCTCCCCTTGTATATTATCTACGTACTGGAGATGACCGAGCATCTGGAATTTTGACTTGCGTACGACATGTCAGATGGTATATTTTCGAGCAGTTTTATCTATCGCATGTCAGGATTCCGCATCAATACCTTCTCCCACTTCCATTCTGGAAAAATGGATAAGGGGAATATAAAAAAAGAGACGGTGCGCCAAGAATACTTGCTGGTGCTGGTAACAGATACGGATTCGCCCCCGATCAAATCGCTGAAGAATTGGACCTGACTGGATTTGAAGAAGTATCCGATACACCGTTTGATGACATTTTCCAAAAGACAAAAGCCTAACTTGGTCAAGTAATTCATCAGGCTGCCTGGGCTTAATTAACTAACAATAGCGCAGAGATTAATTCTACTCTCAGGTTGTACAGTTATAGGAAACCACTTCATATTACTCCGTATTTTGAAGCGAAGCTCCCGTTTTTGTATCTTAAAAATAGAAATCACAAAGAGGTTTTACAGTGAAAAATGATACTGTAACGATGATACCAAGCAGCATCAGTCCATATTAAATGAAATAGCTGAGCGCTTATGGTCAGGTCATGCTGCTATTATGATTGGAGCCGGGTTTAGCAAAAATGCTTCACCTAATGGCACATCGACTCGTGGTTTTCCAGATTGGCAGCAACTAGGGGATTTGTTTTATGAGAAGATCAATGGAACAAAACCTGATAATAAGGGCAAATATCTGAATGTTCTTAAGTTAGCCGATGAAGTTCAAGTTGCATTAGGAAGACCCGCACTTGATCAATCTTTACGCGATATCATACCCGATTACGAATACGAACCTTCTCCTCTTCATGTAAAACTACTGGATTTACCATGGGCAGATGTATTTACAACAAATTACGATACCTTGCTCGAGCGAGCATGCATTTCAGTCAGTTCACAGAAATACGATGTTGTAATCAATAAAGAAGATTTAGTCTACTCGGAAAAACCCAGAATCATTAAGCTACATGGCAGCTTTCCTTCCGAACGCCCGTTTATTATTACCGAAGAAGACTATAGGCGTTATCCAAAAGATTTTGCACCGTTTGTTAATACTGTTCAGCAATCACTACTTGAAAATACACTCTGCTTAATTGGGTTTTCTGGTGATGACCCCAATTTTCTGCAATGGATTGGATGGATTCGTGACAACCTTGGAAGCGAGAATTCTCCAAAAATATACCTTATTGGTGTCCTCAATTTATCATCTGCTCAGAAAAAACTGCTTGAACAGCGCAATATTGTGCTGATAGATATGGCCGTCTGCAGCAACATAGATGGAAGCCATTACAAGGGTTTAGAAATATTTCTTGATTATTTACTATCCAGAAAAAATGAAGATAACAGGCTTGAATGGCCAGAAAATTCTGGCCTATTTCGGCCTGATCCTCAAAAAGAAAAGTTGATACAAGTTGATGAGATTGTTCAGGCATGGAGAAATCAAAGGCTTGCTTACCCCGGGTGGGTTTCGGTTCCGGAGGATCGTCGAGGTGTCCTTTGGTTATATACACGATATTGGATTGAATTTCTTACATCAGAAGATAAACTTCCTGGTTGCCTTGATCTTGAATTTGTATATGAGCTGAATTGGCGTTTAGAAAAATGCTTGTTGCCACTTCTAACGATTGAGCAAGCAGAGTTCTTTGAAACTGTCTTGAAAAAATACAGGAAACAGAGCGAGATTATCAATTTGAATGAATTGAGTGACCATGTGCCGCCATCAATTAGCATCAATTCAACAGAAGCTGACAGAAATGAGATAGAAAAAATGTGCGTCCCCTTCATGCTGTCATTGATGCGTTTTTACCGTACAGAGGGTTTACAAGAAAAATGGAAGGAAATCGACAGTAAAATTGAGGCTGGTGATTTAAGCAAGTATCTAACTGCCGAAAATAAAGCGAATCTTTACTATGAACGTTCACTCTTTGCGCTATTTAAATTAGATATTCTGGAGCTCAAACAAAAAATTGAAGAATGGCCGATTAATGAGTCTTTACCATTTCTTGAAGCCAAAAGAGCCGCGTTACTTGCTGAAATCGGCGAAATAAATACAGCGGAATCTATCCTTGAGAAATCGCTAAAAAATGTGCGCGCATTACTTAATCTGAAGCCGATCACGACAGATTATTCTCTGGTTTCTCAGGAAGCTAATATCATGTTGTTGCTTCGATATGTTCAATTCTCAAAATCTTTTGGAGAAGCAGACCAAAATAAATTCTCTGAACGGCGGAATGCTCTCAAGCAATACAAATGCGATCCTTGGAATGAATTAAGACTTTTCGCAAGTGTTCTCGAGAGACCTCCAATAATCAAACCATCGGTTACTATAAAACAAGAATTTGATATTGGACGAACAACTTCGACAAATCATTTTGTTAACGAAGATTCGGAAGCATTAACTGCATATCGTTTTTTTATATTCTGTGAAGATATAGGCTTACCATTCAGAATACCGAATGTTGATATTGGGAAGAAAAGCGCTGAAGGAACATTGCTACGAATTTCCCAATATTCTCCCTTTTGGTCAATGGTCACTTTGGTTCGTATTGGCGATCAGAAAACCGTTGATAATATTTTTAACCGAGAATATCTTGCGAAAATTAATGAAATAACAATAGATGAACTTATTACTGGTTATGTTGAAATCCTAAATAAAGTTCAGGATGAAAAAAAATTAGCAATTTCTCAGCCGTGTTAGCGAAAGTTATACCAGAAATTTTATCGAGACTATGCTGCAAATGTTCCACGAAATCAAAAGAAAAGCTTATTAAGCTTCTTCTAAGAATATACGAATCGGATCACAAAAGAATTTATAGTGGAATTCAAAATTTGACAAAAAGACTTATGAATTCTTTTACGATTCAACAACGCCTTAATTTAATTCCAATGCTATTGGATTTTCCGCTTCCAGCAAGTCTTAGCCCCCAAGATGAATTTGAGTTCGCTCACCCATTTCAATTCTTAGACATAGATACAGAGGATATCAAAACCTGGGATAAACCTATAATCTCTGAAGAAACAGTCAATGTTCTCTTTGAAAAAGGGGTGTCAGCTAATGCAAACGAAAGAAAGTGGGCTATTTCTTGTCTCAATCAATTGCATAACCTTGGTTTTCTCGACTCAAAACTATCCAATAAATTTGCTGAGATTCTATGGTATTTGAGAGACATTAACGGTTTACCTGATCAGACAAATTTTTATAAATTTGCATTTCTGAGTCTGCCTCACCCCACTGACGTTGATCCAATCGCCTTATTCAAGAAATATGTCTTGAATTCAACATTCCCAATTCAGAAAAATTCTACAAATAATGGCATCTCATTTACACGAGGTGAAGTAGTGGCGCTATGCAATGAGATTGTTGGTGCCAGTAAATCCCTTAGCTGGTCTGATGAAGAAATTAATTTATTGTTTAATCGCATGATTGAATGGTGGGACTCCGATAAGGATTACTTGAAGAAGGATGATTCAGCATCACCTTTTGGTTCAGTAGCGAATGAATTCAAAGCTAGATTTATTAAACTGATAGATACTCTGACAGCTATTCTAACCTGAGTTCGGGATAAGAAAAGAAGAGGTGGACGTCTGCCTTTTTGCGTAAG
>CAYXFV010000078.1:0-12365 GCA_964464365.1 uncultured Nitrosomonas sp.
CGACTGATTGAATATGTTTAACCCAGGCAGTTACACAGTTTAATTTACAGTCCCCGTAATTAAAGAGCTAATAAAAATTGAACCTACTTAGCCCATACTTTTCCGCTCTAACAACTGGTTCAAGTCGTTCGCTTCGCTCACTGAGACGGGCTAAAGCAAACGTTAGGCATCACAATTAGGAGACGTCGCATGACCAAAATAACTATCGCATCACTCATTTTTGTCTCCATCAGCTTTTCCGCTCATGCAGAAGACAATCATTACAGCCCCCGCTACAACTCCTGCATAGACGATTCAGGAGGCGTAACAGTAGAAATGCATAATTGCATCGGCGAGGAACATTCTCGACAAGACGCTCGTCTCAACAAAGCTTATAAAAATCTTACCGCTCAACTCAGCGCAGACCGCAAGAAAGAACTTCTTGCAGCACAGCGTCTATGGATCCAATATCGTGACGCAAATTGCAAATTTTATGCAGACCCAGATGGCGGCACCATTGCAACAATCAATGCCTCCTCATGTGGTCTAGAGATGACCGCCAAGCGAGCTAAAGAACTTGAAAACTTGGCAGAGTGATACCTAACTCAGGTGTTAGATTTCATAAAAAATTACCGTTACATTTTACCTACAAGCGTTGGAGATTTCCGATGATCACTTCAGCAGAATCTGTATTAGATCAAGCACTAAAGCTTCCTGAAAACGACCGCGCGGCCTTAGTAGAAAACCTAATTCTCAGCCTGGATAAGCCTGACCCGTCGCTGGATGCTCAGTGGCTGAAAGAAGCCGAGGATCGACTTGCCGCATACCGGACTGGTGAGCTTACGGCGATAGATGCCGAGCAGGTTTTTGCAGATCTGGGGAAGCAGGTTTGAAAATTCGCTTTCTGCCACCTGCTCGCCGTGAATTAAAGGACGCGGTTCAATACTACAACGCACAGCGGATACGCCTTGGTGATGAATTTCGAGATGAAGTCTGGGAGACAATCCAGCGTATCGAGAAATTCCCGGAAGCATAGAATCCATTGTCCAGTTCGATCCGGCGCTGTCAGATGAATCGGTTCCCATACGGACTCATCTACGCCGTGTCAGATCAGGAAACTTTCATTATCGCCGTCGCACACCTACACCGGTCGCCTGAATACTGGCGGTCGCGCACAGATGAAATATAACCTCGAAGGCAAAATTTTCAGGTCGTCAAAAAATACAGCCCGCGTAGGCCCGATTAGCCTCGCGTAATCGGGCTTTCGTGTTTAATGCCGGGTTACGCAAGCGCAACCGGTCTACCTCGACTTCCGGCAAAGCATGCGCCTTGAAAAAATTACCGGTTTTTGCCCGCTTTCTGTTTGCGTGGCCGGTCAATTGATTCGCCGGGCGCGGGATGACGTCCTGACCACACGATCAGTGCAACCCCCGCCAGAATCATCGGGATCGACAACCACTGCCCCATGCTGACGCCGAATGTCAGCAGTCCCATGAAACCTTCCGTCGGTTCGCGGAAGAATTCCGCAATCGAACGCACCACGCCGTAGCCGATCATGAATATGCCGGTCACGGCGCCCATCGGGCGCGGTTTTGCCGAATACAGCCAGACCAGAAGAAACAGTACGATACCTTCGAGAAAAAATTGATACAGCTGCGACGCATGCCGCGGCAAATCGTCGACATAAGGAAAAACCATGCCCCAGGGCGAATCCGTCGGGCGCCCCCACAGCTCGCCATTGATAAAATTACCGATACGGCCCGCACCAAGTCCGAGCGGCACCAGCGGCACACCGAAATCGGTAATATTCATCCAATGCACGCCATATTTGCGCGCCAGTATGATCATCGCCACGATCACGCCGAGAAAACCGCCATGAAACGCCATGCCGCCTTCCCAGACCGCCAGGATGCGCAATGGATGCTCGAGATAATAGCCGAACTGATAAAACAACACATGTCCCAGACGTCCACCAATAATCACGCCCAGCATGCCGTAGAACAAAATGTCGTCGAGCAGCTCATTGGTGACCACGGTTTTCGGGCCATGTTTGATACGGTAACGTCCCAGCAGAAAGAACATCAGGAAACCCATCAGATACATCAAACCGTACCAGTGCACGGATACCGGCCCCAGTGAAATGGCTACGGGATCAAACTGCGGATGAACAAGCATGGGTTATTGCCTCATTTACGGTAAAATACGCCTATTATAACAAGCGCGCATGCCGCAATTGAATGCCTTTTCAGGCAAAGCGCGATGAAGCGTTACTCGATGTATCTTTTTTATCACTTCAGGAGTCAGTATGCCAGACAACAAACGCAGCCAGGCCATTACCCAGGGCATCCAGCACGCACCCAGCCGCGCCATGTTACGCGCGGTCGGCTTTACCGATGGCGATTTCAACAAGCCGATTGTCGGTGTTGCCAACGGTTATTCCACTATCACACCCTGCAACAAGGGTCTGAACGATCTGTCGATCAAGGCGGAACAGGCGCTGTACCAGGCTGGCGCGATGCCGCAGATGTTCGGCACCATCACCGTCTCGGACGGCATCTCGATGGGTACCGAGGGTATGAAGTATTCACTGGTATCGCGTGAAGTCATTGCCGATTCAATCGAAACCTGCGTGCAGGCGGAAAGCATGGACGGCGTGATTGCTATCGGCGGCTGTGACAAAAATATGCCGGGCGCGATGATCGCCATCGCGCGCATGAATGTGCCCGCCATTTTCGTTTATGGCGGCACGATCAAACCCGGCAAATACAAAGGCCAGGATCTGACCATTGTCAGCGTGTTTGAAGCCGTCGGCCAGCATAGTGCGCACAAAATCGACGACGAAGAACTATTGCAGGTTGAACGCCACGCCTGCCCCGGTGCAGGTTCCTGCGGCGGCATGTTTACCGCGAACAGCATGTCTTCCGCCTTCGAAGCCATGGGGATGAGCCTGCCGTACTCTTCCACCATGTCAGCGGAAGATGAGGAAAAACGGATCAGTGCGGGCGAATCCGCCGCAGTGCTGGTCAATGCGATTAAAAAGCAGATTCTGCCGCGCGACATCATTACCCGCGAATCGATTGAGAATGCGATTTCCGTCATTATGGCGGTTGGTGGTTCCACCAACGCCGTCCTGCACCTTTTGGCTATCGCGCACGCTGCGGAAGTCGATCTGTCGATTGACGATTTTGAAGCCATCCGCGCACGCGTCCCCGTTATCTGCGACCTGAAGCCGTCAGGTCGCTATGTTGCCGCCGATCTGCACGTAACAGGCGGTATTCCGCAGGTTATGAAAATGTTGCTGCTCAACGGTCTGCTGCATGGCGACTGTATCACCATCAGCGGCCAGACTATCGCCGAAGTGCTCAAGGATATTCCGGACACACCACGCGCCGATCAGGATGTCATCCGCCCATGGCACAATCCGATGTATGCGCAGGGACATCTGGCCATCCTGAAGGGCAATCTGTCGACCGAAGGCGCCGTGGCCAAAATTTCCGGCATCAAGAACCCCAAAATTACCGGCCCGGCGCGCGTATTCGAATCCGAGGAAACCTGCATGCACGCAATTCTGGAGCGTAAAATCAACGCCGGTGATGTCGTCGTCATCCGCTATGAAGGCCCCAAAGGCGGCCCCGGCATGCGTGAAATGCTTTCACCCACCTCGGCGCTCATCGGCGAGGGGCTTGGCGATTCTGTCGGCCTGATCACCGACGGCCGCTTCTCAGGCGGCACCTATGGCATGGTCGTCGGCCATGTCGCACCGGAAGCGTATGTCGGCGGCACCATCGCGCTGGTGCAGGAGGGTGACTCCATCACCATCGACGCCGAACAGCGGCTGCTGCAACTCAACGTATCCGATGAGGAACTCGCAAAACGCCGTGCCGCCTGGCAACCGCCAGAACCGCGCTATACCCGCGGCGTACTGGCCAAGTACGCCAAGCTGGTATCGACCGCAAGCAAGGGCGCAATTACGGATTAAAAGTATGTATCAATGGTGCAATATCCTGCGGGTATTGCACCTTACTTCGTATTCCGATTCCGGATACCGGCAATCGGCAATCGGCACCTTCATGTTGCCAGCTTGCTTCTGAACATGAAATACACCGCACCGACCAGGCAAAGCCCGGCCCAAAGATAATCCAGCTTCAACGGTTCCCTGAGATAAAGCACCGAGAATGGAATAAATACCGTCAGCGTAATCACTTCCTGTATGATTTTGAGCTGACCGACACTGAGCACCGAATAACCGATCCGGTTTGCCGGTACATGAAGCATATATTCAAGCAACGCAATGCTCCAACTGATCAACGCCGCGATAATCCAGGGCGTATGATTCAACTCCTTGAGATGCGCATACCACGCAAACGTCATAAAAACATTGCTGCAGATCAGTAATGCTATTGAAATCAGGACTGGATTCATTTCGCTGTTGCCTTATCCACCCACTTTAATCAATTTTTCCGGTCAGACTGAAAACACCGATAAACCGCAAAGACCCGCCTGCCATCGTAAATTTCCGAAATGGGCACAATCGTGTCGCCACCCAGCATGCCCGCCTCGTTACGGGCAAGCGTGGCCAGTTCAGTCGCCACTTTTTCCTCATCCCGCTCGATCACGACCCGGCTGACAACCTTGGCATTCACTTTGCCAAGCCGTTGACACGATTCAACCGCACGCTGCGATTGTACAAGCCGGACGGTTTCACCTTTCGGCGAAATCTTCACCCAAGTACAGGCAGACAACAGCGCAACACTGCAAGCAGCAATCAGACTTTTTTTCATTGCACACCTCAACCTCGATTCCGGTAAAACGCTTTACAATTCGATTCGCCCATTCAACCCCAAACAACAATTCCAGCAACGGCATGTCAGCTGGTCAGGCCGTAAAATGGACGCCCATTATCCAAACCGCAACATTATAAGACACTATCGTAAACCCCTATCACCGTAATTCATGCATGCTGCCGGAATGAATAAACACGGTATAAAACCACGCTTCTCTTTTCCGCTCGAAACCTGTTCAATATCTCAGATAAATTCAATCCCTGTATTGGATAAGCCGGTTAAATCAATATTAGCTGCATTCAAATCGGTTTCCGCCGCAAACACACCCAGCTCCCCGACAGTCATCACGCCGTTATTCAGCATATCCACATAAGGTTGCGCCTGTTGTGCGGTTGGCGGTACTCCGACGACATTGCTCCAGAGCAGTGTGACAATTTCCAATGGCGTGTTTGCACCGTAAGCCGAAATGGCGAATTCGGCCAGTTCCTCATACGCCATGCCATTATCCAGCAGTTCCAGACCGATGCCGACAAATTCCGGATTCTGAACATGTTCACGACCGATGGCGGCGCCGATCAATTTCGCCACCTGCCCGGCACCTGCATCCAGATCATAAGCGATACCTTTGTCCGAGAATCGCAGGCGTTCTATACTGATCAATGTATCCCGGCCATCGCCACCCGAGGTATCGGTGACTTCAAAATCGTTGGATGTGCGTGTAATGACATAGCTGCCCATCGGATTTGAAAAAATGGCGGTATCCGATCCGCCCGCGCCATCCAGAATGTCATTTCCGCCCCGCCCTTCGAACACGTTGACACCATCGGTTCCGGCAAAATGGTCGTCAGCGGCGGAACCGATCAGCCGGGCCGCGCCCGCGACAAACTGTTCGATGCCGGTAAATGCGCCACGCGCCGATTCCGTTCCGGTGACGAAATCGATTTCCAGATCGATGCCGGCATTGGCACTGTTTTCCACCACAGCAGAGCGGGCGAGATCATCGATCGAGTTGGCAAAGGCTGCGTCCGCTTTCAGCACATCCTGCGGCGTGAGCAGTACACCGCCCGTACCGCGCGGCGCCGTTCCCGAGTCACTTTTCCAGACAGGCTGGTCAACTTCAAGCTCGGCTTCGTAGGTGCCGGCTGCCGTGTCTATCCATACTGTTCCCTTCAAGGTGCCGAAGTCCAGTGTATCGGTACCTTCACCGCCGTCTATCGTCATCGTGCCAAGCCCGATGACGAACCGGTCGTTACCGTCACCACCAAAAGCGATATCATCGCCATCGAGCACCAGCACATCATTGCCGCCGCGTCCTTCGAGCCGGTCAGTACCCGCACCACCGGATAACATATTGTCACGGCTATCGCCGCGTATCGTGTCGTTACCGTCACCGCCGATAATATTTTCGATACTGATCAGCGTATCATTCTCCTGACCGCCGGAAAACAATCTGAAAATGGCACTGCCTGCCACCAGATCGGCATCGAGATGCCCGAAACTGCTGCTTTCGATCCTACCCCGGTCAGCCCCCGGTGCTGCAAACGCCCATGAGGCCGTATCGATACCGGCACCGCCATCGATGACATCATTGCCGGCGCCGCCATGCAGCAGATCGTCGCCCTCGCCGCCGGAAAGCGTATCATTGCCCGCACCGCCATACAGTGCGTCCTGACCACCCCGGCCCTCGATGATATCGTTACCGCCACCACCGATCATACGTTCACCAAGATTGCTACCACGCAGAACATCGGGATAACTATCTGCACCGATCAGTTCTTCGATATTCCGCACGGTACCGGAAAACCGCTCTCTGTCGTCGAATGTCCTGAGGGTACCGGCAAGCAGATCGACATCGAGGCCCGCAAAAATACTACGCTGGTTTGCCGACAGAATATCCCGGCCATCGCCACCGTCAATATCGGCCTTGCCACTGCGTATAAAAAAGATATCATCGCCTTCATCACCCGTGGCACGCACGGTATCGCTCAGACTGGCATCGATCTCGATACTGTCATTACCCTCGCCGCCTGAAGCCAGACCACTTTCTTTGATGACAATCACATCGTCACCGGATTCGCCGTACAACTCGAACGACGGATTGTTGTCTCCGCCGCTATTGCCGAGAATGAAATCATTGCCGCCACCCGCATGAATGGTGATCAGCCCCTGGCTGCGGATATCAAAATAATCATCCTGATCGCCCGAATAGTAGACTTCAAAATTGCCGACATTGCCTGACGCGATGACCGACGAACCGCTTTCATTTTGCAGGCTGCCCTCCGGTGTGGCCAGCTCGCTGCCTTCCAATGCATTGAATGCGCGCAGCGTGGAACCCAACGAGCCATCGATTCGGACCAGCCAGCGGACATCGGGCGTTTCTGTCAGATAAAAGATATCGAAACCGCTACCGCCATCGTATCGGGCGCCGCCCAGTCCGGCATAAATAATATCGTCACCGTCACCGCCGCCGACATAACGGCCGGCCAGTCCGCCGTAGAGCGTATCATTGCCCGGGCCACCGTGAATTTCGGTATAGGTACCCGAGCCGCCGTACAGCGTATCATTGAAATCGGAACCGCTGAATTGTTCGATATTGACCGCCGTATCGGTAGCGATAACCGCGCTGCCATCCGCCGACAAACGTTCTATGACGCCGGTTTCGACAAAAATGCGCACCGGCCCGGATGCCTCCTGAAAACGTGCTTTTGCACGGATACCATCACTCGTAATGTATTCACGTTGCAGAAATCCCCCGATATTGGAAGCGTAGGTCAACATATCAAAGTCACCTTCCCCGCCGTCGTAATAATTGCTGATTCCCGGCACTGCCTGGTCGCCGGCGACCAGTACGTCATTACCCTCCCCGCCCAATAATGCATCGCTTCCCGGGCCACCGATCAGAATATCATCGCCACCCCCGCCATCGAGATAATCGTTGCCTGCCCGGCCATCCAGCAAATCCCGGGTACCCGAGGCAATCAGTCGGTTATCACCGGCATCGCCAAACAGGAAAGCGTTGCGAAAATCTTCGACCACGATGTTTTCTATGGACATCAGCGTTGACGTATTTCCGCCACCCGCAAAAATGGTGCCGCGTTCGAGATCGGCATCAATTGGCGGGTTGCCGGATCGATTGTCAACCGGAAACCGCCAGGTATCATTGCCAGGACCGCCCGAAAAAATATCTTCGCCACCACTGAACACCAGCAGATCATCCCCCGCGCCACCATTGAGCACATCGCCACTGGCGGGACTGCCGACCAGCATGTCGTTTCCGCCGAATGCATTGATCGTAATGGCTGTGGCGCCGCCAAAAAGAATGTCCCTGTTTTCGGTGCCATCGAGCACGCTCTGCCCGGTCAGCGCGCGGAAGATGCTGTTCAGCAGAATATCGGGCGTCAGCGCAATATCGGCAAAAACATACCCTTCGATGTTGCGTGTTTCATCCGTGCCGTCAATCAATTTCGGATTCGCCGGATACAAATGATTGAACGTAATGGATTGTCCGTCTTCGGATTGCGAATAACCATATTCCAGAAAATTACCCCGGAATACGGCAATATCGGTACCGGCGCCGCCATCCAGTAAGTCGTTGCCCGCGGCACCGAGCAGGATATCGGTACCCGCCCCACCGATCAAAGTATCGTCGCCTTCGCCGCCATACATCAGATTGTGATCGCCGGTGCCGGTCAACACGTCGTTCAGCGGCGTACCGATACCCATCGACCCGGTTTGTGTATTGCCCACCGGATCGATCACCCGTTGATTCAAATCGTCCACCCATGACGCTATGCCGAGGTAATCTTCAACCTGGCCCAGCGGATCGATCTCCAGAAACGCCGTATCAAAGTCCTGCAGAATATTGTCGAAAATGCCGGGGTCGGGTAATAACTTGTTAATGCGTTCGGAAACCGAATTGATCACATGGTTGATGCCGAGCGTTTCCATAATGTAATCGATGATCGGTCCGACCGTCACATTGAAAATAAACCCCACCGCATCGAGCAAGCCTTCAACGGGCTTGAGCACTTTCGAAATTTCATTCAACGGCCCGCGCAAAAAACTCAACGACGAAGAAATGCCATCAAACGCCAACCTCACGCTGAGCACCGGCAGAAAAGTCGAGCTGGGCACAGCATCATCGAGCGCCTGAACTTTTTCTTTGACTTCAGCAAAAAGATTATTGATGGCGGAAATTGCGGCATTGGGCGGCGTCACCAGCGCATCGGCACCCGCAGCAACAGGCGCTGCCGGATCGCCATTGGGATCAAATTCATCGATCTTGTTCAATGCATTGATCAACTGATCGACGGCAGTGATATTTTTGAGCAATATTACTTCCGTTCCGGCAAGCTTCGTATCGAAACTGTGCAGCTTTTCCTGTGCCGCATCGAGTTTTTCTTCAAGCTTGCTGTCGTCGATCTTTTTAGCCAGTTCTTTAGCTTTGTCCCTGACTTTCTGGGTAACGTCCTGAACGCTGTCGAGCACTTGAGTAGCGACTTTGGCTAGAAATTTCAGCGGCCCGGCTTTATCCATCAGTTTCAAATTCAATTTGAGCTTTGAAATCGTGCCACTGAATTCATTTGCTTTACTTTGAATCGCATCGACGGCATCAATGGCCATTTCAACCTTATCGATTTTGTCGTCGATAGCTGCGATCAGTGTGCGGATCTCACCGACATTCCTGTTTGATTGCGTTAAATTGCTTCCATACGAACGTAGCTCCGGTCCCGCAGACATATGCCCTCCTTTTCTTTCCCAATATCAATTTTTATTCGCATTTCTCCGACAAAATACTATAACTATTGACTAATACACCAGAATTTTCTGGCAAAACCCCTATAAATCAAATCGCCAAATGAACAAGCAAAAGCCAGATTACCGTACCTGCCGAAGTCCGGAAAGCGCTTCACCTGAAATCTGGCGACACTCTCGCCTGGGAAGTACAGGAAAATGGAAAAATTATAGTCTACCGGGTGGAAGCAGTTGATGTGGACTACCTGAGCGCATCAGGCGGCACTTTATCTGAATGGAACAGCGCTGAAGATGACGAAGCTTACCGTAAGCTATAACCGCTTCGATATTGTAAAGATTCCTTTTCCATTGACTGACCGGCGGACACACAAAAACAGACCTGTGGTTATCATTTCAGCAGCCAGATCGTTTAACCATCGTATCGGCCACAATATCATGGCAATGATCACCTCTGCTCAACACACGCTGACCGATTGACACACCTGTTAATGATTTGATAGCGCCGGCCGGCCTGCTCCATCCATCATTCGTTTGAAGCTTTTTACCTTGGATCATCGTCTCATCATCGGCACTTTGGCCACTTGTCCGCAAAGGATACACTGGCTTTTAATCAGAATCTGACCGTACTTTTCAGCGATTCATAAATCATAAATGTCTTGTGCTACCGGGCTACCCACTACCCACTGCGTAGGTTGGTGATGAGCTTGCGAATCCCAACATAAACACAGCCACGGGCATCATGAACATGTTGGGGTTCATTGCATTCACCCCAACCTACCGGGCTCAGGGCAATGCTTATGACATAAATGAACAAGGTCAAATCATTGGTTGGTCACAGGATACGTCGGGTGATGTTCAAGCTTTTGCCTATGACGCGACTGACGGCATTCGACCGCTCTCGTTGGGCGGCCGCTTTGGCTATGCAACGGGGCAGAGTGCGAGACATGTGATTGGAGAATCGGAGAACGCGACAGGGGAACGTCATGCGTTCCTGTATGATCCTCTGGCAGGAATGCAGACCCTCACACTCGGCGGGACGGGAGGGCACGCCTACGACATCAATGAGGCCGGACAAGTGGTTGGGTGGTCGGAAGACTCATCCGGTGTTGTTTATGCTTTTCTCTACGATCCTACAGAAGGGATTCAACCTTTGTCACTTGGTGGATATTGGGGTTTCGGTTACCGAATCAACGCGTCAGGCCAGATGATCGGACGATCCCAGAACGCATCAGGAGATGTCCAGGCTTTTTTCTATGATTCCGTGAACGGTATGCGTGAGCTCTCTCTCGGGGGAAGCTGGAGTATCGCGACGGATATCAATGACGCAGGGCAGGTAGTGGGTTATGGACAAACCGCCAGTGGCGAGATCCATGCCTTTTTGTATGATCCAGTTCACAGTCTCAGAAACCTCAATGACTTGGTAGGAGACCGAAAGGGTTTCGTGATTCAAATCGCCCGCTCCATTAATGAAAAGGGCGAAATCCTGGCTGAAGGCGCAGCGCCGGAGCAAAACAAGTATCAGCCTCTTTTGCTTCACATAACAGAGGTGCTCTCGCAGGATTAACAGACTGTTGAAAAACGATCTGCGTTGCCGTTGCGGTGTTAAAAACAGGCTCAAAATACTCATTTATCGGGCATAAACTCCGCTTTTTACTCGGCGTTAGTGCCTCGTCCTACGGGCCAGCCTCATGGTTTGCCTTGCATCGGCTACCTCGAATATATTTCTCAACAGCCTATTAAGCCATTCATATTGATGCTGTCAGTTGTTGCGTACGCGCGGCATGCCCAATAATCCAAGAAAACCGATGCCTAATAACGCCAATATAGACGGTTCAGGTATAGATTGTATGGATGGGTCAGGCATAGATATAGGACTTACGGATTCAACCATAAAAACAAAATCATTGTAATCCATGTCACCTCCGCCGGGCAGATCTTCCCATGCCATGATATATTCATTCGTGCTCCAGACACCGGGAAGCGTTGCGGGAAGATCAATAGTATCAGTACCTTCTCCTTGAAAAGCGACCATGTGATCAATACCGTCGGTATTTAGATCTTTATCACTGTAAAAAATAGTTGTTCCGGTATTCAAAAAATAGCCGAAAGCATTGCCTGCAAAATCAATGCCTGTATCCGTAAAGTTGATGATTACCGAACCATCGTTTCCCAAAGTCAGCAATTTTTGTGCGCCGGAACTTTCTATTCCTGAAAACAGCGTAACCATTTTAGATGGATCCGTCGCATCATAAATGCCGACGGTGTTGGTATTGGCATTGCCGGCAAGTTCGATAATGATCTGGGCAAACGAACCGCCGCTTCCGGATATTTGCCAGTAGCTGTCGGAACTAAGCTGATCCGTATTGACATTTATGCTGCTGGCATTATTGACCGGTGCTTTGGTTATATTATTTAAAATGGACTGGAGAGATGCACCGCCATCGCCAAATGTAACCGTGGCATGCGCTAATCCTGCAGTGGTCATGCCTATTGTAACGGCGAGTGTTGCTGTCAAAGTCAAACGTGTTTGTTTTTTCATTTGCGGTGCACTCCTTTGAGAATAGATTCAAAACGTGTTAATAAAAATACCGTGCATGTTGTTTACTCCCGGATTCATGGTCAGCGGTAAACAGTTACTGAAATCATTCTCTGTAACGCGATGGCCGTCATCTCAATCATCAATGCAAAAATGCATAAGCAACATTTCTATAGGGGGCTATCTTAATGATTCGGAATTGTTAAGCTATTGGACAATGGTACGAAGCGGGGCAGAATGCTTTAACAGCCTGTTAATGTCACCGACAATGTAAAACTGACCCACTAACGACAATATAAAATTGACCCACC
>CAYXFV010000079.1:0-12314 GCA_964464365.1 uncultured Nitrosomonas sp.
CTTCCTCCGGCTCCTAGACTACTCAGTCCATACTTCCGTGTCAAGTTTATTGACATGCGGTTACCGACAAATCCCGCTATATCGTCTGCTCGTCACTTTCGCTCTTTTCTTCAAGAATCTGTGTCAATTCAGACAAATTATCCTGTTTCTTACGTGTATTGTGAAACGATAATCCGGTGCCGGCGGGTACTAATCGTCCAACGATAACGTTTTCTTTGAGTCCCCGCAATTCGTCTTTCTTGCCCATAATGGCGGCTTCGGTCAGTACGCGGGTTGTTTCCTGGAATGATGCGGCTGAAATAAATGAATCTGTCGATAAAGATGCTTTTGTAATACCCAGCAACATATATTCATATACTGCAGGTAATTTCTTCTCAGCGATTAAGCGCTCATTTTCATTCAGTAAATCTGCACGTTCAACCTGTTCTCCGGGTATGAAGAAAGAATCTCCCGCATCAGTGATTTGTACTCTGCGCAACATCTGTCTGACGATAACTTCAATATGTTTGTCATTAATTTTAACACCTTGCAGACGATAAACATCCTGCACCTCATCGGTGATGTATCGCGCCAATGCTTCAACGCCTTGCAAACGCAGGATATCGCGAGGATCCGCTGGTCCATCGACAATAATTTCTCCTTTATTGACGACTTGTCCATCATGTGCCATGACATGCTTATCCTTAGGAATCAGATATTCATGCGATATTCCCTCGAGATCGGTGATGACCAGGCGTTGCTTACCTTTTGTATCTTTACCAAATGAAACGATCCCGGTTACTTCTGCCAACATTCCGGCATCTTTAGGCGCACGCGCTTCAAATAACTCGGCCACTCGCGGCAACCCACCGGTAATATCTCTTGTTTTTGAAGTTTCCTGTGGGATACGTGCCAGCACTTCACCGACACTCACCTGTTGACCATCTCGTACCGTTATAATACTGCCGATCTGGAAGGTGATACTCACCGATTGAGTGCCACCCGCAATTTTTATTTCCTGACCGTCATCATCCAGGAATTTCACCAATGGCCGCAGTCCTTTTGATTGCGTAACGCTGCGTCGTTTCGGATCGATAACCACAAGCGTCGATAATCCGGTTACCTCATCGATTTGCTTGGCAACTGTAACACCCTCTTCTACGTTCTCAAAACGCACTTTACCGGTATATTCCGTAATAATGGGGCGCGTATGCGGGTCCCATGTCGTCAATATCTGGCCGGCTTTTACGTGCTCCCCATCACGCACCAACAGCGTCGCGCCATAAGGCGCTTTATGACGCTCCCGTTCGCGTCCGCTTTCGTCCGTGATAATGACTTCACCACTTCGTGAAATGGCAATCAGCTCATTCTGAGCATTGGTCACGTAACGCATTGTTGATGAATATTGCACGACACCACTTGATTTACCTTCAACCTGGCTTGCAACCGCAGTTCTCGATGCAGCGCCCCCAATATGGAAAGTACGCATGGTTAATTGAGTGCCCGGTTCCCCGATCGATTGCGCTGCAATAACACCAACAGCTTCACCGACATTAACGAGTGATCCTCGTCCCAAATCCCTTCCATAGCATTTGGCACATAGACCATATCGTGTTTCGCAGGTTAATGGCGTACGTACTTTCACTTCGTCTATGCCGCATGATTCAATCATTTCAACGGCAACTTCATCAAGCAAGGTCCCAGCAGGATACAATATTTCCTGATTGTCCGGGTTTATGACATCATTAACAACAACCCGTCCAAGAATACGTTCTTTTAGCGCTTCTATGACTTCACCGCCTTCCACCAGTGCTTTCATATTAACGCCTTCACCGGTATTACAATCGACTTCTGTGACAACCAGATCTTGCGTTACATCCACCAATCGTCGTGTCAGGTAACCGGAGTTAGCCGTCTTAAGCGCTGTATCCGCAAGCCCTTTACGTGCACCGTGAGTCGAAATGAAGTATTGCAAGACATTAAGACCTTCGCGGAAATTTGCTGTGATCGGTGTCTCAATGATTGATCCATCAGGTTTCGCCATTAAACCACGCATACCGGATAATTGCCTGATCTGCGCTGCTGAGCCACGCGCGCCCGAATCGGCCATCATATAAATCGAATTAAGCGATTCCTGAAGTATTTCATTACCCGAATCATCAACTTTTATTTCACCGGTTTGTTGATCTCGCACCGGTTCGACACCAAGCTGCTCCATCATGGCCTTAGCCACCTGGTCACCCGCACGTCCCCAGATATCAACAACCTTGTTATAGCGCTCGCCTTGCGTCACCAAACCCGATGTGTACTGCCCTTCAATTTCCTTGACTTCCTTTTCTGCTGCCGCTATCAATGCACTTTTTTGCTTAGGAATAAGCATATCGTCGGCACAAATCGAAATACCCGCTTTGGTTGCATAGCTGAAACCTGCGTACATCAATTTGTCTGCAAAAATTACAGTTTCCCGCAAACCGCAAAGACGAAAACTGGCATTAATCAGTTTGGATATTTCTTTTTTCTTCAACGCCCTGTTAAGAAGAGAAAAAGGCAGTCCCGGGGGAAAATTCTCAAACAGCAATGTACGCCCTACCGTTGTCTCATAACGCGTAATTTTTTCGCATTGTTCTCCCTCCACATCCTCGTCAACCTCCTTGATACGCACGTTGATTTTAGCGTTCAGCTCGACTTGCCGACTTTCATAGGCGCGGGAAACTTCGCTCACGTCGGCAAAAATCATACCCTCGCCTTTTGCACCTATTTTTTCACGTGTTGTGTAATATAGTCCGAGAACGATATCCTGAGACGGCACAATAATAGGTTCGCCATTCGCTGGTGACAAAACGTTATTGGTGGACATCATCAATGTACGGCACTCCATCTGTGCTTCCAATGATAACGGGACGTGTACCGCCATTTGATCACCATCAAAGTCGGCGTTAAATGCCGCACAAACCAGAGGATGCAGTTGAATGGCTTTACCTTCAATCAATACTGGTTCGAATGCCTGAATACCCAATCGATGCAGCGTTGGCGCCCGATTCAGCATCACCGGATGCTCACGAATAACTTCTTCAAGAATATCCCAGACTACTGGTGTTTCGCTTTCCACTTCACGTTTGGCCGCTTTGATTGTGCTGGCAATACCCATAACCTCCAATTTATTGAAAATAAAAGGTTTGAACAACTCAAGCGCCATTTTCTTAGGTAGACCACATTGATGCAATCTGAGTTGCGGGCCAACAACAATAACCGATCTTCCCGAATAATCCACCCGTTTACCCAACAGATTCTGACGAAAACGACCGCCCTTGCCTTTAATCATATCAGCCAATGATTTTAATGGTCGCTTATTCGCTCCTGTCATGGCTTTACCACGCCGTCCATTATCCAGCAATGAATCAACAGCTTCCTGAAGCATACGTTTTTCATTCCGGACGATAATATCGGGTGCTTTTAATTCCAGCAGACGTTTTAATCGATTATTGCGATTAATAACACGACGATAAAGATCATTCAGATCGGAGGTTGCAAAACGTCCGCCATCCAATGGCACCAGAGGACGCAAATCTGGCGGCAATACCGGTAGTACCGACAAGATCATCCATTCCGGTTTTATGCCTGACTTACTGAATGCCTCCAATACCTTCAAACGCTTGGAAATTTTCTTGATTTTCGTTTCAGAACCGGTGCTTTCCATTTCGCGACGAAGATTTTCAATCTCTTCAACGGTATCGAGAGTGGCCAGTAAATCCCGCACGGCTTCTGCACCCATGCTGGCACTAAAATCATCGCCATATTCTTCAGTCTTCAACAGATAATCATCTTCAGTCAACAGCTGACCCCGGGTGAGTGTCGTCATTCCCGGATCGGTAACGGCATACGCTTCAAAATACAAAATCCGCTCAATATCGCGTAACGTCATATCAAGAACCATTCCAAGCCTTGATGGCAACGATTTCAGGAACCAGATATGTGCCACGGGTGACGCAAGTTCGATATGACCCATGCGTTCTCTACGTACCTTAGAAAGCGTTACCTCAACACCGCATTTCTCGCAAATCACGCCGCGATGCTTTAAGCGCTTATATTTTCCACATAGACACTCATAATCTTTTACCGGACCAAAGATTTTGGCACAAAACAAACCGTCTCTCTCAGGTTTAAATGTTCGATAATTGATTGTTTCGGGTTTTTTTACTTCACCATATGACCATGAACGGATTTTTTCCGGCGAAGCAAGCCCGATCTTGATCGCATCAAATTCTTCTTTGTGGGTAACCTGTTTAAATAAATCTAGCAATGCTTTCATGTCTTACTCCTGCTCATCAGGGGCAATTTAAATTATCAGAATAGGTCTTTTTAAAACTGCATGCCACCATTACAAAACTTAATATTTTTAATGGCAGCGATTGATACGCTTATCCGGGCATTATTAATTTTGCTCCAAATCAATATCCATGCCCAATGAACGTATTTCTTTTACTAACACATTAAATGATTCTGGCATCCCTGCATCTATTTTATGGTCACCCTTCACGATACTCTCGTAAACTTTTGTCCGTCCAGTAACATCATCCGATTTAACCGTCAACATTTCCTGCAATGTATAAGCGGCACCATAAGCCTCAAGCGCCCAGACCTCCATCTCACCAAAACGCTGTCCGCCAAACTGAGCTTTACCACCCAACGGCTGCTGCGTTACCAAACTATAAGGGCCGGTCGAACGTGCATGCATCTTGTCGTCAACCAAATGATGAAGTTTCAGTACATGCATATAACCCACTGTCACAGAACGATCAAATGCCTCACCTGTGCGTCCGTCATACAATGTTACTTGACCGGATGTCGGTAAATCCGCCAATTGCAGCATATCTTTTATTTCATGCTCGGTTGCACCATCGAAGACAGGCGTTGCAAATGGCACGCCATCTGTGAGATTGCTCGCTAAATTCATGATCTCACCATCAGTCAACGAAGCGATATCCTCTTGTTTTCCGCTCTGGTTATAAACCCGGTCTAGAAACACTCTTATTTCAGCAGCATTCTTTTGTTCTTGCAGCATTTTTTCAATTTTACTGCCGAGTCCTTTTGCTGCCCACCCTAGATGTACTTCAAGAATCTGACCGACATTCATCCTTGAAGGTACGCCCAGAGGATTCAGAACGACATCAACCGGCGTTCCGTCAGCCATGTATGGCATATCTTCCAAAGGTACAATTTTGGAAATGACACCCTTGTTCCCATGGCGCCCAGCCATTTTATCACCGGGTTGTAAACGTCTTTTAACCGCGATGTAAATCTTGACCATTTTTTGCACACCGGGCGGTAATTCATCACCTTGAGTGAGCTTTTTCTTTTTTTCCTCAAATGCTTCATCGAAAGCTTTTCGCTTTTGCGCCATACTCTCACGCATTTGCTCAAGCTGTACACTGGCTTCTTCATCAGCCATACGAATATCAAACCAGAAATGTGGATCGATTTCCTTTAAATATTCTGCCGTGATCTGCGTTCCTTTGGCTATCTTTTTCGGCCCACCTGTCGCAACCCTGCCGGTTAATAAACGCTCAAGTCGAGAGAACGCATCTTCTTCAACAATACGCATCTGATCGGCCAGATCTTTTTTGTATCGATCTAATTCGTCATCGATAATCTGCTGGGCACGCTTATCACGCTCGATTCCTTCACGTGTAAATACCTGAACATCGATAACAGTGCCGGATATACCGGACGGCACACGCAGCGAAGTATCCTTGACGTCTGAAGCTTTTTCACCAAAAATTGCACGAAGTAATTTTTCTTCCGGTGTAAGCTGCGTTTCGCCTTTGGGCGTCACTTTACCTACCAGAACATCTCCCGCCTCAACCTCGGCACCGATATATACTATTCCGGATTCATCGAGACGGCTGAGCTGATGTTCTGACAAATTGGGTATATCCGCCGTAATTTCTTCGGTTCCCAGTTTTGTATCCCGACTAACGACCGATAATTCCTCAATATGAATCGAGGTAAAACGATCTTCCGAAACAATACGCTCCGAAATCAGTATCGAATCCTCAAAGTTATAGCCATTCCATGGCATAAACGCCACAAGCATATTCTGCCCCAGCGCAAGCTCTCCTTTATCCGTAGATGCGCCATCTGCAATCACATCTCCTCTTTCGATCTGATCGCCAATATTGACCAAAGGCCTTTGATTAATATTGGTATTCTGATTCGATCGGGTATATTTGATCAGATTATAAATATCTACACCGACTTCACCCACACTGGTTTCTTCATCATGAACACGCACGACAATACGGCCAGCATCAACATAATCTACGAGACCACCACGTTCTGCACGCACTGTAGTTCCGGAATGCACGGCAACAACCCGTTCAATTCCGGTACCGACTAGTGGTTTCTCGGCACGCAGACAAGGCACAGCCTGACGTTGCATATTGGATCCCATTAATGCGCGGTTGGCGTCATCATGCTCTAAAAACGGAATCAATGAGGCGGCGACCGAAACAATTTGCGCAGGAGCAACATCCACGTATTCGATACGTTCTGGCGCTGAAAGAGTAAATTCATTTTTATGACGACAGGACACAATCTCGCTTTCGAATCTTCCATTCTCATCGAGTTCGGCATTGGCCTGTGCAATGGTGTAATTACCTTCCTCTATTGCCGACAGATACTCAATCTCATCTGTCACACGACCTTCATTAACTTTTCTATAGGGTGTTTCTATGAAACCATACTCATTGGTCCGCGCATATAACGCAAGAGAGTTTATCAAACCAATATTCGGACCTTCAGGTGTCTCAATTGGACATACACGTCCGTAATGCGTCGGATGCACATCGCGCACCTCAAAACCGGCCCGCTCGCGCGTCAAACCGCCCGGACCCAAAGCAGAGATACGACGTTTATGCGTTATTTCAGATAATGGATTTGTCTGATCCATAAACTGTGATAGCTGGCTGGAACCAAAAAACTCGCGTGCTGCAGCCGATACAGGTTTCGCATTGATCAGATCATGCGGCATCAGATTTTCGGATTCTGCCTGACTCAGACGCTCTTTAACGGCGCGCTCGACACGAACCAATCCTGATCTGAATTGATTCTCTGCCAGCTCACCCACTGAACGAACACGACGATTCCCAAGATGATCAATGTCATCAATCTCGCCACGACCATTACGTAATTCAACCAAAATCTTAATCACAGCAATGATGTCTTCATTGGATAGCGTCTGTGATCCTGTTAATTCTTCACGACCCACACGACGATTGAACTTCATTCTCCCGACGACAGACAGGTCATAGCGTTCAGCAGAATAAAATAATCCACCGAACAGTGCTTTTACGGCGTCTTCGGTCGGCGGCTCCCCAGGGCGCATCATGCGATAAATCGCTACTTGAGCCGTTGTTTCATCGATTGTCTCATCGATTTTTAATGTTTGCGAAATATATGGGCCGTAATTAAGATCGTTGACATATAAAGTGTTAACGCGATCTATAGCCGACTCTCTGATTTTGTTCAGAATCTCTTCTGTAATTTCTTCATTGACAGACGCCAATACCTCGCCAGTCTCTTTGTCGATGACATTTTGTGCCAGAATACGACCAATCAAGAATTCCTCCGGCACTTCCAGCTGACTTATTTTTGCTTCCTGCAGCTCGCGAATATGCTTGGCCGTTATTCTCTTATCCTTCTGAACTATAATTTTTCCGTCACCTGATTTGATGTCGAAACTTGCAACTTCGCCGCGCAATCTTTCAGGAACCAGATCAAATAAGAATGTATTTCCTTTGATTGAAAAACTATCGAAAATAAAAAACTCTTCCAGAATCTGCTCAACGGTATATCCGATTGCCTTCAATAGCGTTGTTACCGGCATTTTGCGACGGCGATCAATTCTAAAAAACAAGCAATCTTTAGGATCAAATTCAAAATCAAGCCATGAACCGCGATAAGGAATAATTCTTGCTGAAAACAATAACTTACCTGAAGAATGTGTTTTACCCCGATCATGTTCAAAAAACACCCCAGGAGAGCGATGCAACTGTGACACGATAACACGCTCTGTGCCATTGATCACAAACGACCCTGTATTTGTCATCAATGGGATCTCTCCCATGTACACTTCCTGTTCTTTGATTTCTTTGACTGTCGGTTTGGATATTTCCTTATCCATAATGGTCAATCTAACTTTTGCTCGCAAAGACGCTGCATAGGTTAATCCACGCTGCTGGCATTCTTTTACATCGAATACGGGTTCACCCAGTTCATAGCTGATGAAATCCAATCGCGCATTTTTGGTGTGACTCTCGATCGGGAAAATCGAATTAAAAGCGGCCTGTAATCCAAGATCTATCCGTTTGTTCGGTGGCGTATTCACCTGTAAAAACGAGGCATAAGATTCGAGCTGAGTTGCGAGGAGAAATGGAATTGGTAAAACACTGTCGCGTTTTGCAAAACTTTTGCGGATACGTTTTTTCTCGGTAAACGAATAGCCCATTAATTTTCTCCGGGAGAAAAGAATGAAGATTGAAGAATTATGGAATTACGGTGCTCTGGTCTGATCATGCTTATACATGTCGTAAGAAACCAGATATTTAAATACCAAAGGCTGACAGCCAATTCTATCTGCCAGCCCTTGATATTCGAATGAAAGTTTACTTAATTTCGCAAGTAGCGCCTGCTTCGATTAATTGTTTTTGAATTGATTCCGCATCTTCTTTAGATATACCTTCTTTAATCGGTTTTGGTGCGCCATCAACCAAATCTTTGGCTTCCTTCAGCCCAAGTCCGGTTACTGCTCTGACAACCTTAATAACGTTCACTTTACTTGAACCAGCTGATGCCAATACAACAGTAAATTCGGTTTGTTCTGCCTCTGCAGCACCACCGCCACTACCACCACTTGGCGCCGCAACTGCAACAGTTGCTGCCGCAGCTGACACACCAAATTTTTCTTCCATTTCTTTAATTAATTCAGACAGTTCCAGAACTGTCATGTTTGCAATAGTATCTAATATTTCTACTTTTGAAATTGCCATAGTTTTCTCCTGGTTTATATTCTGTTACACGTTGAGTATATCGAAGCAATCATTAGCTTTTATTGTCACGCACTGCTGCGAGACCACGCACAAATTTGCTTGGTACTTCGTTAAGTGTGCGTACAAATTTGGCAATCGGAGCCTGCATTGTTCCGAGCAATTTGGATAATAATTCATCACGACTTGGCAAGGTAGCCAGTGCCTTGACATCTTCAAGGAACATGATTTTTTCGCCCATTGCACCCACTTTTATCACGAGCTTATCATTGTCTCTTGAAAATTCATGGAGTACTTTTGCTGCCGCAACCGGGTCCGAACTGATACCATAAGCAAGCGGACCCACCATATGATCAGCAAGTGCAGCATACGGTGTCCCTTCCACTGCACGCCTGACCAATGAATTCTTAACAACTCGGAAATAAATACCTGCTTCACGTGCTTTAGCACGCAACTGAGTCATATGACCCACTTCCATACCTCGATACTCTGCCATGATAATGGTCTGTGCATTTGCAACCTGCGCACTTACTTCAGCCACAATCGCTTTTTTTTCTTCAAGATTAAGACTCAAGGTTCATTCTCCATCTGTAATTGCAGCATTCATAAAGACCTGACGCTACTTTATTGTTACGACAGGAATTCTCTACTGTGACCGCACAATTGGCGACCTAAACCAGGAAAACTACTCCTGTTAGGGAACACCATCTACGCTGGATTTGAAGATCGTATAAAACCGTCGTCTATAATTACCGACTATGGTTTTAAACACCTCACATTTAAGAACTACAGTTCTCCAACGGTCTTTGATAATTCATTGTATTTATTATATAAAAAAAATACAATGGCCCAACAAAGTTCTTTATTGCTGTAATATGCTTGCTTGATCAACGCGTACGCCAATTCCCATTGTACTGGACACGGAAACGCGTCTGAGATAAACACCCTTTGACGTCGCAGGCTTAGCTTTATTAAGCGCATCGACCAAGGCTGCCAGATTTTTCTTCAGTGCCTCAGCTTCAAATGAAGCCCGCCCTATCGTGCAATGAACGATTCCTGTCTTGTCAGCACGAAATTGCACCTGCCCCGCTTTCGCATTTTTGACTGCAGTTGCTACATCTGTTGTTACTGTGCCCACCTTCGGGTTTGGCATCAGACTGCGAGGCCCCAGAATCTGTCCAAGCTGCCCCACTACACGCATCGCATCGGGACTGGCAATAGCCACATCAAAATTAATGTTACCGGCCTTGATTTCTGCCGCTAAATCTTCAAATCCGACAATATCCGCCCCTGCTTCCTCGGCTTCCTTCGCTTTATCGCCTTGCGCAAACACAGCCACTCTAACTGTTTTACCGGTTCCAGCTGGCAGAACTACCGATCCACGCACAGCTTGATCTGATTTTTTTGCATCAATTCCCAGATTGATCGCAACATCAATCGATTCATCAAATTTGGCATTAGCTGTCGACTTGATCACAGTCAACGCTTCATCCAACAAGTAAATCTGGTTACGATCTACTTTACCCGCAATTGCTTTATAACGATTAGATGAACGCGCCATTTTTTATATACCCTCAACTTCTATGCCCATGCTTCTTGCGCTGCCGGCTACGGTGCGTACTGCAGCATCCAAATCAGCCGCTGTCAAATCGGGCATCTTTGTCTTCGCTATTTCTTCCGCTTGGCTTCTGCTGAGCTTTCCAACTTTATCGACGTGCGGTTTAGCACTTCCCTTACTTACTCCGGCCGCTTTTTTAATCAGCACAGCAGCTGGAGTCGTTTTCATTACAAATGTAAAACTTTTATCCGCATACGCCGTTATAACCACCGGAACAGGCAATCCTGGTTCAATTTTTTGCGTTGCAGCATTAAAAGCCTTGCAAAACTCCATAATATTTAACTGGCGCTGCCCTAACGCCGGCCCAATTGGTGGGCTCGGATTTGCTTTCCCTGCCGGCACCTGCAATTTGATATAACCGATAATTTTTTTTGCCACTTAGCTTCTCCCCTCGGGTGCTTACGAGTCGTATAACTCTCCCCGGATTATTTATGATTTCTCTACTTGATTAAAATCCAATTCAACAGGCGTTGGTCTTCCAAAAATTGAAACTGAAACTCTGAGCTTGTTTTTCTCATAGTTAACATCTTCTACACTACCGTGAAAATCCGTAAAAGGTCCGTCCTTTACCCGAATCGCTTCGCCAATTTCGAAAAGGATCTTTGGCTTAGGTTTTTCAATACCTTCCTGAATTTGATGCAGTATTGCTTCGACTTCTTTTTGACTGATTGGCGTCGGTTTCATCACTGTACCACCCACAAAACCGGTCACCTTATCTGTATTCTTGACGAGATGCCATGTTTCATCAGACATTTCCATCTCAACCAACACATAGCCCGGGAAAAATTTCCGTTCGCTGATATTTTTTTGACCACCTTTCATTTCAACGACTTCTTCAACAGGCACAAGAATCTGACCAAACTGATCCTGCATATCTGCTCTGTTTATGCGGTCTTTCAATGCACGTTGCACACTTTTTTCAAAACCGGAATATGCATGAACCACATACCATTTTTTAGTCATATTTTTCTCAAAATACTGAGATCAGCTGTCCTGACCCATCGTTAACTTGACGATAGACATCAATGCTGCATCAATGAGCCATAAAAACAACGCCATGACAACGACAAAAGCAAACACAAGCCCTGAAGTTTGCAGCGTTTCTTTGCGCGTTGGCCATACGACTTTTCTTGTTTCCTGGGACGATTCTCCGCAAAACGCATAAAAATCCTGCCCCTGCGTTGTATACCGCGCCACAAACGCGGCCAATGCAAAGCCGATAAGAACAGACAGAACACGCACGACCATCGCGCTTTCACTCAAATACGTAAAACCAACAATACCCGTAAAAATGAATATATATACAAGCCCAAGCTTTAGTTTATTCACGCCCTGAAACCCTCAACGCTTTTTGATTTAGCAAAACATTGTTTTTTCATGTTATTTTTTATTAGTAATGGCAGGCCAGGAGGGCATCGAACCCCCAACCTTCGGTTTTGGAGACCGACGCTCTGCCAATTGAGCTACTGGCCTTTACTAACACGGAAAAACATATGAATTGCGATTGGCACGAGATTTTAATCCAGATCCTTAGTTTTTCTCAACTTCGAATCACTCGCAAATTGTTTTTTACTCAATTACTTTAGCGACCACGCCTGCACCAACGGTTCTACCGCCTTCGCGTATGGCAAACCGCAAACCGTCTTCCATTGCAATCGGTGCTATCAGATTCA
>CAYXFV010000080.1:0-12070 GCA_964464365.1 uncultured Nitrosomonas sp.
TATATCGGGAAAATAACTCCTAAGGCTCCTGTCCAAAAATTGGGGTCCACTTCTGAATCACATCAACCAGCCATTCCGGTTCATCCAGGGGCAGATCATGGCCTGCAGTAGCATGTTGAATATATTCGGCGTGCAGAATCTGTGCCAGCCTGACGCTACAGCGATAGTTCACCAGGCGATCCGCTTTACTCGCAATCACCAGCACAGGTTGCTGCGGTTGCGAGCGCATTGAGAATTTAATCGCCGCGAGGCACTGATGGATTGCGTTTTTAAAGGAAACCGGGTTTTGCCGCTGCCATGCCTGCCAGACTGCAAGCTGCGAACGATCATTCGACCATTTATTGGATGTTAACGCCAGAATATCGGCTTCACGCTGTATTGGTGAATGAAAAAACATTTTCGCCACGTGAAGAAGCGCCCCTAAGTGTAAGCGGTGATAGAACGGAGACAGGCGCCCTGCACTGGTATTGATCATGACAGCTGAATGCACTTCATCCGGATATCGATTCATCCAGTCGATAGCAATCATCCCGCCCATGGAAATGGCGATGAGTCTGAGATTCTGGCGCGTGTTCTGGCACACTGTGACCTGTACCCGCAAAGCTTCGGTCATACCGGCAATGGTATCGGAGCTGATCTGGTGGTTGAAGCGGCCATTTCCGGGAATATCAGGCGTAATGATTTGCGCATCGGGAAACTGCTGCCGAAGCAATGTGGTAAATACTCCCCAGTGCCTTGCCTCACGCATTAAACCGCGAATCAATACAAATTTGATGTCAGTTGTCATACCACAGCGCCAGTGCCAGTTCTTCCATTTCGGGTGATTGGCTTTTTTCGAGCCAGTTTTCATACGATAAGGCTGCATGCAGCAAAAAATCAAAGAGTATTAAATGCCCTCTTAGTACCCGCCGCAGGCGATGCGGCTTGATCGGATGATAAAGCCCCAGGATTTTCCTGATTTGCAGTGGATTTTTACGTACCCAGCGCCAGGAGCCCATCTCCAGCGTCAGCGGTAAAAAAACATTGCCCTGATCCAGCGCCTGCAAATAAAGAAAATCCCATAAATCGCCATGCGCCAAATAATGCCTGGATTGCGGCTCGAATAAATATTCCTGGTGCGGGTAAGTGTGCATAAAGAGCTTACGCAGATAATACACTTCCTTGAGGTGTTTGATGGGCTGAACCCGGCTTCGTGCATACGGGAACCAGATCTGGTTGCGATAACCGAAACCGGAATGGCAATCCAGCACCAGACTCAACGGCGCGGGAAAAACTTCCCGGGTGATAAAATCACATAACGCTTTTGCTTCCGGCTGCATGGCTTCGCTGGCTTTGCCGCGATACCATGGCAACAGTGGGGAAATCCGATGACCGCCGCCAAGCCAGATCGTTTTTTCCTGACTGTCCAGCGGCGCATTGCGCATCAGATCGACGCCCTGCCCGTTCGAGCGCGTATTGCTATACATGCCGACAGGATTAATCAGCGGTAGAATATGAATGCGCACCTTTTGCAGCAAATCAATCGTCACCTGATCCCAGGCCAGACGCTCGAGCAATGCCTCCAGAAATGCGATGACGACCTGGGTACCGATACGCTCAAGCCCATGAATACCGGCTACATAGACAATGCAGGGCACATCGTCCACGCGGTTTCCCAGCGTCAATGCGTATATTGGCAACAACTCATCCTCACAGGGCACACGGCAAAGTACCGTGCTGGATAAGTGCGTATGGTCGCACCATTTAATAATCGATTCGATCTGTTGCAGTTCAGGTATCTGTTTCAATGTCGAATAAGTCATGCCTGTGTTATGTGAGTACTGAAATCATCCGGGTTAATAATCCGCGAATCATACCACCCGGACTCCAATAACATCATTCTTAATAAAAGTTTCATCAAAGTTTAATCTTGCGGGAATCGGCCAATAAGAAACAGGAAATCAGGCAAAAAAATCAGGCACATGGATACAGAGTGAGTCTAACCGTTATCGATCGCTGTAATCAGTTCATCATAAAAAATTAATTCTTATGTAATCTTGCTGTCATCTTGTTGGTTTATAAATCTGTTTATTATTCAAATACGTAAAAAGGGAGAAAAACAGATGAGCAGCAAACTGCACCCCGATGGGAAAAATAATCCAGGTCATACCATCACCAACAAGAGTACAAACGATTCCATCCATGACATTATCGAAAAACGCCAGTTGACCCGGCGTGAATTCCTGAAATCTTCAGCAGGCACCACGGCGGGCATCACAGCCCTGGCCGCGATGGGCACAGCCACCACAATGGACAGCCTGATCAATTCTGCCGAAGCGGCAACACATACCAACCATAAAATCGGTTTCACGTCGGTCAGCGCCAACACCCTGCCCATGACTGACGGTGTTACCGTGCCGGATGGCTATACCGCTAAAGTCCTTATTGCATGGGGAGATTCACTGACCACAAAGCCGAATTGGGATGCTGCGGGCGCGATGGATGAAGAGACCCAGCTGCATTGTTACGGCGCCCACACGGATGGCATGCATTACTTTCCGATGCCGGGGCCGCTCGGTAACTGGCGCGGGCTTCTCGTCACCAACAGCGAATACTGCGACCCGCCTCTGGTGAATAACATTACGCCTGCCGCCGCTTATAATACGATCAACATCACCCGGGATATGGTGCGCGCCCAGCAGGCTGCGCATGGCATCAACATTGTCATGATCAACAAGAAAAGTGGCGGACAGTGGGAAATCAACCGCAATTCGCCCTTCAATCGCCGCATTACCGGCAATACACCCTGCAAAGTTACTGGCCCCGCTGCCGGTCATCCGCTGATGAAAACCGCTGGCGACCCCACTGGGACCAATGTATCAGGCACACTGAATAACTGTGCGCATGGCTATACCCCCTGGGGCACCTACCTCACCTGCGAGGAAAACTGGAATGGTTACTTTTCCAACGAGACCGGCGATATTGCAGGCAAATTGAGCCATACCCGCAAACTCAATATCCTTAAGGATCAGGCACGCTACGGTGTCATCAAAGGTGGTTTCGGCTACCGCTGGCATGAAGTGGACAAACGTTTCCGCGCTGACCTGCACCCCAATGAACCCAATCGATTCGGCTGGGTGGTGGAAATCGATCCTTTCAACCCTTGGGACACCCCGGTAAAACGCACTGCGCTCGGACGCTTCAAACATGAAAGCGCGATGGTCGTCGTCGACAGGGATAACCAAGTTGCGGTATACATGGGTGACGATGAACGCAATGAATATGTTTACAAGTTCGTTTGCGCCAGAAAAATGAATCCCCGTAACCCAAAAGCAAATCGCAACCTGCTCGACGAAGGCACGCTATACGTGGCCCGCTTCGAAGCGGATGGCAAAGGCACGTGGTTGCCGCTGATCTGGGGGCAAAACGGCCTGACGCCCAGAAACGGTTTTGCCGATCAGGCGGAAGTATTGATTAAAACGCGCCAGGCTGCGGATCGTCTTGGCGCTACCATGATGGACCGCCCCGAATGGATCGCGGCTCACCCGGTCACCCATGACATCTATCTGACATTGACCAACAACAATCGACGTGGCGGCATTCCGACTTCGGATAACAATCCCAATGGCGCTAACCCCGCCGGTAGTGCACGCCCTGCTGTTGATGCTGCGAATCCGCGTCCGGACAATGATTACGGCCACATTATCCGCTGGCGTGACAATCTCGGCGGCAATGTTCAATCCACACGCTTCAGATGGGATATTTTCGTGCAATGCGGCGATAAAACCACCACCAAGATACTGAGTGACAGTTACCATCCGGAGGGTCATGACGATTACACCGGCAATATCAATGGCGATGATTATGGCGCACCGGATGGAATCTGGTTCGACAAGGATGGCCGTTTATGGATACAAACCGATCAGGTGGGTGACGCCACGGGTGATTGGATCAACATCGGCGGCAATGTCATGGTGTGTGCCGACCCGCTATCCGGAGAAACCCGACGCTTTCTGACCAGCCCGATCAATTCTGAAGTTACCGGTGTTGTAACCACGCCGGATGGAAAATCCATGTTTGTCGGTATTCCGCATCCCGGTGAAGACTGGCAAACCCATTTTACCGACAACTCAACCTGGCCCGACAATGGCTTTAACGGGCCGACCACGTTTAATGGCTCGTCGGTTCTCAAGCCACGCTCTGCGGTTATGGTGATTACCAAGGATAATGGCGGTATCATCGGCAGTTGATGGCCACCGACCGGTTAAGCTGAATTGTTAACCCACTGATGATTTGATTACAAGGGTGGCTCAATGCCACTCTTGTTTTTTCTGCTGTTCAGGAATTCAGGAAACTGCTGAAATAAATATAACCCGCGTCAGATCATATTATTGGGGTAAATCATGACAAGAATCTGATGCTGATCGGTATTCCCAAGGTCGCTGAAATAAACTTCGCCAGAAAACTGCCCGCCATCCCTGGCGATAATTTTGAAGTTGTAACCGATACGTGAAAGAAAACGCAAATAAGGATTAACACGCGCGCCGCTTTCTTCCAGGAGATTCACCCCCGTCAGGTTTGGCAGTATTCCGGAAATATGCTGGCCTGCGCACTTGACGGTATAACCCAGTATGCTGCCTGCCATATCATTAATATCCCGGATCATGCCATCGCCCGATAACAGAAATGTCGCAGCCTCGGCGCGATGCGCCGGATTCCGGCCTTGATCGCGTTCACGGATACCCAGGATCACTTCTTTTAAAGGGATGCTCATTTTTGCTTCTCCTTTTCAGTTGCAAACCAATCGTCGCGGTCATACGCCGCTGCGGAACCGCGCGTTAACGCATCATGGTAAGCCGCTTCTTCAATCAGGAGTCGCAAATCGGACGCATGCTTTTTATTGTCGAACGGTTTATTTTTGCTGCCTGATACTGTTGATGCGCTGTGCTTATTCCGGGATTGGGTTTCAGAGACTTTCATGATTAATCCTCCAGCTACTATTATCCTGATTCAGATTCTGACATTTTTATATGACATTTTTCAGACGGTTATGTGACAAAATGAAAATAATGCCGGGTTTTGAGCGGCTTTTGATCAGAAAACGGCAAAATTTTCATTTTGCCGAGCTGTTTTTTTGTATGGATAAAAAAAGAAGGATCAGACGCTGAGCCGGATAAAATCCAATAAAAGTCCAGCGTCCGAAGTGCTGTTACTGCTGTTACTGCTGTTATTGCAGGAATGGGGTATGGAAATGAAAGTACTTATTTTTCATCGTTCTCACGATGACGGATATCATGACCGCTGACGATATACACCACATACTCCGCAAGATTACGCGCGTGATCACCGATGCGCTCCAGTGATTTTAAAACCATGGTGACATTGACGATATAGCGCATATTCCGGGTATCTTCCATGACGTAGGATGTCAGAATACGAAAGCTTGTACAGAATTCCTTGCCAAGATCGCCGTGAACCAGCAATTCACTGGCCCTGCTTTCATCCAGCGTTCTAAGCACCGCGATGGCTTCCTTGAGCAGCGAACTGGCATGATCGCCCATGGTGCTGATATCACGCAGCATATGCGTATTTGAAAAATCGGAGTCCTTGCTACAGATCTTCGTCGACAACTGTGCCATGCGAACCGCTTCATCACCCAGACGTTCAAGATCGGTAACGACTTTTGAAAAGGCCATAACGGCACGCAGATCAAACGCAACCGGCCCTTCTTTGGCCAGAATCTGCGCAATAGCGCTATCAATTTTCTTTTCCAGCCCGTCCACCTGGTATTCTTTTTTTCGAATACCGTCCAGAACTTCCTGATCCTGTGTCCGGAATGACTCCAATGCTAATTGGATCTGCTCCAGAACGAGCTCTGCCATAAATAAAATCTCAGCATGCAGATGAACAATCGCGCCATCAAAACGCCGGAAAGTATGGCCTTCAAGCCGGGTAACCATTACCATTACAATCTTCCTCTCTATTTCTTCTGTATGAGTTGCCGGACGTTAACCAAAACGTCCCGTAATATAATCTTCTGTCAGTTGGTGCATTGGGCACATAAACACATCCTCGGTCGCGCCGACTTCGATTAAATCGCCGAGATGAAAATAGGCCGTGCGATGCGACACGCGCGCCGCCTGTTGCATGGAGTGCGTCACAATGACAATGGAATACTCGGTGCATAATTCAATCATCAGATTTTCGATGACCGCCGTTGCAATGGGATCCAGTGCCGAGCATGGTTCATCCATGAGAATCACTTCAGGATTGACCGCAATTGCACGTGCGATGCACAAACGCTGCTGCTGCCCGCCGGACAAACTGGTGCCCGGTTGATCAAGTTGGTCTTTAACTTCATTCCAGAGTCCAGCGCTTTGCAAGCTGGTGGTCACGATTTCGTCAAGATCCGTCTTATCCTGTGCCAGCCCATGAATCCGCGGGCCAAACGCGATGTTCTCGTAAATCGATTTTGGAAACGGATTGGGTTTCTGAAACACCATACCCACTTTTGCGCGCAGCGGTACGACATCAATGGACGGTTCATTAATATTCTGACCGTCCAGAACGATATTTCCCGTGACGCGGCAGTTATCGATGGTGTCATTCATGCGGTTCAGGCAGCGTAAAAAAGTGGATTTTCCGCAACCGGACGGACCGATCATCGCGACAATTTCATTCGAGCCGATATCCAGCGATATATTTTTTATGGCATGTTTGCTGCCATAGTACACATTGATATCCGTACACCGGATGCGCGGATTTTCAATTGCCGCAGCACCGACCGTATGCCGTTCTTCCCGTGGCACAGTGGCCGTAGAGGTCGATGATTTGACCTGCCGTCTGCGGTCGCCCTTGCGGCGTTCATTCGTAAAATTGACTTGATTTTCAAATACAATGGACATGTTTTTCTCTCCTGATTTAAACGATCACCAGCGGCGCTCGAGTTTTTTACGTAATATGACTGCCACCGCGTTCATGGTAATTAGAAATCCCAGCAACACCATAATTGCAGCTGATGTGCGCTCGATAAACGCCCGTTCCGGACTGTCAGCCCATAAAAAAATCTGCACAGGCAAAACAGTGGCCGGTTCAAAAATACCTGTTGGAATATCGACGATGAACGCAACCATGCCGATCATCAGCAGCGGCGCGGTTTCACCCAGTGCCTGCGCCATGCCGATAATGGTTCCGGTAAGCATGCCCGGCAAAGCAAGCGGCAATACATGAAAAAAGACAGTCTGCATTTTCGAAGCGCCCACACCGAGCGCGGCTTCACGGATGGAAGGCGGCACGGCTCTGAGCGCGGCGCGGCTGGCAATAATGATTGTCGGCAGCGTCATCAGCGTCAGCACAAGCCCGCCCACCAAAGGCACTGAACGCGGGAAATCCATAAAATTGATAAAAACCGCCAGACCCAACAGGCCAAAAACAATCGATGGCACAGCCGCAAGATTGTTAATGTTGACTTCAATCAAATCAGACCATCTGTTTTTGGCGGCGAATTCTTCCAGATAAACCGCTGTCGCAACACCGATGGGAAATGATAAGGCGAGCGTTACCGACAAAGTCAGAATCGACCCCATTAACGCGCCCCAGATACCGGCCAGCTCAGGTTCTCTCGAATCGCCATTGGTAAAAAAGGCCGTATTGAATTTAAGCGACACCTGCCCTTTGGCTTCCAGCGCATCCAGCCAGGCAATCTGCGCATCGCTGATACGGCGCTCGGTTTCCGGTACTTCGCGATCGATATGCCCTTTGATTAACATATCCACATCATCGCTGGCCGGAACCCAGATCTTCATCCGCTGACCGACCAGGCGGGGATCGGCCAGAACCTTGTCCCGCAATTGATACCCCGCGCCAGAACTGATCAGATCATATAACTGGCGCTGCTGTTGCCTGCCGCTGACGTTGGGAAACGCTGTCCGCATGCTTTTTCTGACCAGACCGGCATAATCCGCGGATGACAATACTTCCGCATGATTTGCCGCATCCGCTCTAGGAGACGGCACATCGAAATGGATTTCCAGCTGAATGAACGTCTGCTGAAAAGCGGTATAGCCTTTCGAAACAATGCTGAAAAACAGGATGAAGAGAAATGTCAGCCCCATCAACAGCGACAGCAACCCGAGAGAACGAAACACTTTCTCAGAAACACGCCGTCTGGCAAGACTTGCGCTGAACTGGTCAGCCGCACCCTTTTTACTACTGGAAGATTTATTCATATTGTTCACGATATTTTCTAACAATGTATAGCGCAATCACGTTCAGCGCCAATGTCACGGCAAACAGCACCATCCCCAACGCAAATGCCGCAAGTGTTTTTGGACTATCGAATTCCTGATCGCCAACCAGCAAGGTAACGATCTGCACGGTAACCGTGGTCACCGATTCCAGCGGATTGGCGGTCAGATTAGCCGCCAGCCCCGCCGCCATCACCACGATCATGGTCTCGCCGATCGCACGGGAAACCGCCAGTAATATTCCACCGACAATGCCGGGCAGCGCCGCGGGGATAATGACTTTTTTAATGGTTTCCGACTGCGTTGCACCCAGCCCGTAAGCGCCGTCACGTAATGACTGGGGTACCGCGTTAATGGCATCGTCGGAAAGCGACGATACAAACGGAATAATCATGATACCCATCACAGCACCTGCCGCCAGCGCGCTTTCCGAGGATACGCTGAGTCCCAGCGATTCACCCCAGCCGCGGATCAGCGGCGCCACGATTAATGCCGCGAAAAAACCGTATACAACGGTTGGAATCCCCGCAAGAATCTCCAACAACGGCTTACTGCGGGCGCGCATGGCCGGAGAAGCATATTCGGATAAATAGATGGCTGTCATCAGGCCGATAGGCACAGCAACGGTCATAGCAATCGCGGACACCAGCATGGTTCCGGCAAACAGCGGAACCGCGCCGAATGCGCCTGAAGAACCGACCTGATCCGCCCGGATAGCCGTCTGCGGACTCCATTCCAGACCAAACAGGAAATCGGTTATTGGCACCATCTGGAAAAAACGCATGGCTTCAAATAACACCGACAGTACGATACCCAGGGTTGTGAAGATCGCGATGGTTGAACACACAATCAGGAAAACCAGAACCGTGTCTTCAACCTTATTGCGCGCACGCTGATGTACGTGAATCCGGCTCCGGGCAAATACCGCCCCGCCGATACCCAACGTGATGGTCAGGGCAAATAATGTCAGATTGCCGATGGTTCTTATCTGGTTGTAATCCTGTGCCGCCGCGACGATTTCAGGTGATGCCTGCGCAGCGGTAGTCGTTCCCCGCGCCAGATTGACGATTTCGTTCAGGACAAGATCAAGCTGCTGCTTGGGCAGCGTGGCCATCGCATCGGGAAGTCCTGAAACAACAATGGTAGTGACCACGGTCGATTCGAGGAACAACCAGAACACCACCACGCACAACGCCGGGAGGCCGCACCAGAACGCCATATAATAGCCGTAATAGCCTGGCAGTGAATTCAGTGCGGGAATGTCGCCGCCCGCAACCACCAGCGCGCGCTGGCGGCCCAGATAGAAGCTGACGATTGCCATTGTGGCAAGAATACATAAAAGTGTGAATATCTGCATTGGAAGCTACCGTACCGAACTCAGTAGTAATAGTTAGTCTTTGTTACTCAACAGGTTGGAACGTAATTTCTGGATATTCTTGACAAAATAAGCACGCTCTTCCGCAGGCATCGGGATCAGCCCTTTATCTGAAAGATAGCCCTCTTCACCCCACGCCTTTTCACTGCTGAATTCATTCATAAATTCCGCAATACCCGGAATCATGCCGATATGCGCTTTCTTGACGTAAAGAAACAAAGGCCGCGATATGGGGTAGTCGCCATCCGCAATCGATTCAAATGTGGGTACGACACCATCCACTGCCGCGCCTTGTACCTTATCCGTGTTTTGATCCAGGAAACTGAAACCGAATATCCCCAGTGCATTGGGATTGGTTTCAAGCTTTTGTACAATCAGGTTATCGTTTTCACCGGCCTCGATATAAGCGCCGTCTTCCCGGATGGTATGGCAAACAGATTTATGTTGCTGCTCATCGCTTTTTTTCATCGCGGCAATCCAGTCGAATTGATCGCAACCGCCTTCCATTGCAAGTTCTACAAAGGCATCACGCGTACCGGATGTCGGCGGAGGGCCCAGTACTTCAATCGCGATATCCGGCAGCGCAGGATTGACCGCCTTCCAGGTTTTGTGCGGATTGGCAATTAAATTTTTACCGCCGTCAGGATTCGGTATCTGTTTAGCCAGCGCCAGGAACAGGTCTTTACTGCTGAAGGACGGCTGAGGCGCTTTTTTGGAACTGCCGATCGCGATACCGTCGTAACCGATTTTTACTTCGATAATTTCCGTCACGCCGTTTGCCGTACAGCCGTCAATTTCTGATTGTTTAATTGCGCGGGAAGAATTAACAATATCGGGGTACTTCACACCAATGCCGCCGCAAAAAAGCTTAAACCCGCCCCCGGTGCCGGTGGATTCAACTTTAGGTGTTCTGAAGGCCGTTGTTTTACCAAACGTTTCAGCCACTACCGTGGCGAAAGGATATACCGTCGAGGAACCCACAAGGCTGACAAAATCGCGCGTTGTCTGCGCCGATGCCTGTGCAGCAAATATCAGGCACATAGCAAAACATAAGCTAATATTTTTTATCATTTTTATTCCCTAATCAGATGTAATAACAAAAAACTGCGGCTGTTTCTACAAAACAACCGCAGATCTCAATCAACGTTCGGGAAACATTGTCACGCTTTCATATGACAAAATGATGACAATACGCCACCCCGCCTGCAGACAGGTCAAACAGCGTAAAACTGCAATTGGGAAAGGATATGCTTTCGGATAAGTATGCATGTGTTCATGCATGCCCATGCCGCAGAACATAAAGTCTGATCTTCATCCCGGATTGCCCATAGAAATTTTCTGATGGAAAATCCAAGGTGAGGTACTTCGGTAAAAAAACAGGAATTTTGGAAATATCCGAAAAGAAAAATCCCGTTCCTTCCTGTACATCTTCTCAGTTATGTCTGAGCATCAGAAGGATCAGAAGGGGATGATCAACCTCAACCAGGCCATGTAACCCTGGAAACGATTCTTGGCGTACATTTCATGCTGCCACTGCGCAATCAATGTCGTTCCAGTCGGACTGTTGTAGATCACGCTGGGTCCGATCGCAAGCACTTCGCCTTTGCGCCCCGAAGACCAAGGGCCGAGCATCGACGAGATTGTCTGTCCGTCGAGTTTGTCATTGGTTGTCTGTTTTAGGTAATAGCCCGAAAGTCCGGTGCCCCACAAACCAAAACGCTTGCCGATAAGAAAGTCAATATGGAGTTCGTCACCGGACGCGTAATCCATTTTCGATTCGCCAATGGCAGTACGAAACGCCTTATTCGTGCTCTTGATGTTATACATAAACTTACTGGAGATCTCCCACCCTTTTTCAGAGAGCCAGGTTACTGCAAAGAGTGGTTCGATACTCCAGTAATTGGTGCCGATGCTGCTCTGCGGATTACCGGCCTTATACTTACCGGTGGGCATGCGAATATCCAGTGCCGCCACCCAGTGCCAGTTACCCAAGTGCCAGGACAAGCTGGCCGGACTGATAGTGATGTCACCTAGCCCAACGACTGAGCTATGGTCTCCGCGCTTCATGCTTTGATGCACTATCGGCATGATGATGTGCACACCGTAGTTACCCCCCAGGATACGCATTTCAGTGATGTGAATAAGGCGAAATGCGTTGAACCAAGCGCTGACTGATGCATCTGACACCTTGTTGCCGTCGCCATTGTACAGGGAGCCGCTGTAGTGACCGGAATAGTTGAGGAAATGGCTACCCGCAGGCGGTGCTGCACCTGCCAGCCAGTTTTCGGCACCGTTCGGGTACTGATCGCCACCTTCCTTCGCGATTGCATCCCCCGCAACCAGACCCACCAGAACCAATGCAAGGCCGCACAACTTGATGTTCATGCTTCCTTTTTAATGCTTCCCTTGTATTTCTTCATGGTGATTCCCACAAAATTCACAGGGTGGAATTGTCCATTGCTTCTTGTAT
>CAYXFV010000081.1:0-11936 GCA_964464365.1 uncultured Nitrosomonas sp.
CGGTTGATTTCTATGTCGATGGATCGCTGTACAGCACCAGTACACAAGCGCCGTTTTCCATTAACCTGGATACGAATAAACTGACCAATGGCAATCATACCTTAAATGCCGTTGCATTTGATGCCGCGCATAACCAGGGGATTTCCAATACGGTGACAATGACTGTCAGTTACGGTTCGACAGCTGGTACGCAATCTTCCATAATCGATATTACTTCGCCCGTTGCAAGCAGCACGCTATCCGGCATCGTTTACGTATCCTTCAATTACGCCAGCAATGTCAAGTTTGTCGATCTATTTGTCAATGACATGCCTTATAACAGAAAATCAGCCGCACCGTTTACGCACACGCTGAATACCAAACTATTACCCGATGGTCAGTATGTGCTGACTGCTCGCGCATTCGATGCCGCTGATAATCTTCTCAGTATTTCCGGCAATATGCCCATCACCATTAATAATACTTCGGTGCAGGACACGACAACGCCGGTTATCAGTATTACTTCACCCACCGCAGGCAACACGGTATCCGGCAATACTTCGGTAAGCTTCAACTACTCTGACAATGTCGCTGTAACCGCCGTTGAGCTCTACGTCGATGGCCAGTCGCACGGCAAAAATACGCAGGCGCCATTCACTTTCACGCTGAACACAGCACCATTGAGCAATGGCACGCATTCGCTGGTTGCCCATGCATTCGACACCGCGGGGAATAAAGGCGTTTCCAGCACAGTATCGATAACGGTCAACAATGCGCCGCCGAAAGATATGATAGCGCCGGTTATCAGTATTACTTCACCCACCGCAGGCAACACGGTATCCGGCAATACTTCGGTAAGCTTCAACTACTCTGACAATGTCGCTGTAACCGCCGTTGAGCTCTACGTCGATGGCCAGTCGCACGGCAAAAATACGCAGGCGCCATTCACTTTCACGCTGAACACAGCACCATTGAGCAATGGCACGCATTCGCTGGTTGCCCATGCATTCGACACCGCGGGGAATAAAGGCGTTTCCAGCACAGTATCGATAACGGTCAACAATGCACCGCCGAAAGATACGACAGCGCCGGTTATCAGTATTACTTCACCCACCGCGGGCAACACGGTATCCGGCAATATTCCGGTAAGCTTCAACTACACTGACAATGTTGCTGTAACAGCCGTTGAGCTCTACATCGATAATAAATTGCACGGCAAAAATACGCAGGCGCCATTCACTTTCACGCTGAACACGACGCAGTTGAGCAACGGCACGCATTCGTTGGTTGCCCATGCATTCGATGCTGCGGGGAATAAGGGTGTTTCCAGCACAACATCGATTTCGGTCAATAATGCACCGACTCCTGTGATCAGTATTACCTCTCCCACTACGGGAAGCACGTTATCCGGCATCGTTTACGTATCCTTCAATTACGCCAGCAACGTCAAGTTTGTCGATCTATTTGTCAATGACATGCCTTATAACAGAAAATCAGCCGCGCCATTTACACACACGCTGAATACCAGACTATTACCCAATGGTCAGTATATGCTGACCGCTCATGCATTCGATGCCGCAGATAAACGTCTCGGTATTTCTGTTCAAATACCGGTGGTCATCAAGAATTAGAAGTAAACTGACCACCGTATCGTTATACCTGTGTCTTTTTAAGAACAGAACGCCAGATGCTGGTAATTCTGGAGCAGGATAGGAAAGGCGCTCCTCGTTGCGAAGCTTATGCCGGAAACGGTATAAGCTTCGCTCCGTTTTAGAAGATCAGGATACGCAAGCAACCCATGCCACGATTCAATCCTTTTCCACAAAATCCTCATAGCGTTGCTTTAATTCCGGCATGACTTTTTGCGCGGTATTGTAGCCGATTTCGAAGAGCTGTTCGCCGCGGGTAAAGTCGGCGAACGGGTATGCCGAGGTATCCGGCGTGATCAGATAATCGCTTTCCGACATATGCAATTTGGCGAGTTCGTGCGCACTGACTTCAAGCACACGGTTGAGCGTAGAGAAATAACCCACATGCCGCATATCCGATGCACGTGTTCCGGTATTGTTTTTGCCGAATGCGGGATGCAGTTTTGTGCCGACATCGACGGCGACGATATAGTCTGTGTTTTGTTTACGCAAAACGGAGCTCGGCACATTGATCAGCACGCCGCCATCAACCAGCGCAAGACCGTCGCGCCAGATGGGCTTGCCGAATACCGGATAATTGATGCTTTCGAGCACGCAGCTGACTACCTCGCCGTTTGAACGGATAACCGCCTGGCCGCTGATCAGATCCGCTGCAATCGTATGCACCGGGAGCAGCAATTGTTCGAGTCTGAGATTCTTCAGGTATTTACGGAATCGCTGTTCAATCAATCCAAAACGAAACAGCATCCATAAATGAAACTGGGTCGCTTTGGGAAAATAAGTCATGATTCCCGGTGGCTTCATTTCGGTGTTGAACAGATTGAGTAAATGCCTCGGGTTAAACCCTGCACCGAGTCCTACGGCAATAATGGCGCCCGCGCTGGTGCCTGCCACGCGGTCAAAATAAAGGCCCTGCTCTTCGAATGCCGCAATCACGCCGATATGCGCCAGCCCATGCGCGCCGCCACCACCCAGCGCCAGACCCAGTTCGACGCCTCTGGCGATATGATACAGACGCGCGAGATCCGCCGGCCGCACTTCATGGTGATACACGCTGTAAATACAGCGTATTGCGTCAAGATGCGTAGGGATGGCATGCAAAGGATTATCGGCCAGATTATAGGACTTGGGCTGGACCCAAACGACCTGCAAACGATTCTTGAGTTCGGACTGCTGTTTGAGAATATTTTCAGCCTGTGCTGTAACTATTGCCTTTTCCGGTTTATTTTGTTCTATCAGCCACCAGATGCGTTCACATTGCAGCAGCAGTTCCGCAGTTGCCCGGTTGCCATAAAGATCAATAAAAACATGATCACAACGTTTTGTTGCGGTTGCCAGCGCATGCAGAAATGTTGAATCGTCAGTTAATTGGCTCAGCGCATGGATCGGAAAGATCTCTGTGTGCGCATTCAATTCCCAGAACGAAACACGGTCTGTAAAGATTTCGATTTTTTTATTTTTACCGGCAAAATAACGTGCAATCGACGGTGCGATGTACGCAGTCAACTCTGTTGTGCGCACTAATCCGATGATGCTCAGTTTATGACGTGCAATCTGACCGGTTTGCGCACCCAATAACCATTTGCCGATGGTACGACTGAGCATGATTGAAAATTCAGGTAATGCCTGGGTTAACGCATAAAAATCCCGTTTGGCAATCTCCAACACTACGGTGTCCATGATGGCGATCGCTGTTGCCGCACGGCGCCCACCGATCAGCAACGACAATTCGCCAAAATGATCGCCCCGCTGCAGGACATTGATAATACGCTCACAACCGTCATCGTGTCGTATACTCATGCGCACGCGCCCATGCAGGATGATGAACATGCTCTCGCCAACATCGCCCTGCTGAATCAGCGTTTCACCGCTTTTAAACGTCCGCTGTGTCGCCGTATCAACAATTTTCTGCGCGATTTCTTCGCTGAACGCGCCGAATTCAGGCGGCAGAACTGAGTTACTGACTATCTGATCATCCACGGCATGGGTCTCGCATTCGCATTAGGGTTATTTATTTATCGCAGGCTGCTAGATCACCTACGGACATTCTTCCAGTAATCCTGAGCGCGATCAAGCGCGCATTTGCATGCTTTTATCAAAGCAGGCGATGTTATTGCTCCATTTTCCCACGTTACAGTTCTAAAACACCGAAGCGCTGATGAATCGACTAACTGTTTGATCCCGGCATTATCTGGCAACGATACTTCGAAGTTGTTGTATGATTAAAAATCAGAAGCATTACGAATTATTTGATTTCACTTTCAATTCTCAGGAGACACAACCGGCAAGAAAAAATCAGCAACGCATTGCAGCACAGACCCATGTTGTTTTCTCACTTATTTTTTAAGGAAAGGAATCGCTATGCAAAAACAGTGGATGCAAGACGTTTATTATTTTTTAGTCACCGCCAGTTTACTCGGCAGCTCAGCCGTCATGGCCGGGAATATTCAACCCCATTGTGCATATTTACCGATCGATATCGGCAAATACGGCAAGCAGCCGTTTCAGAATCCGCCCGATATCCGGGCGCAGAACGGCAGCCTGGACACCACACTTACCGTTCAATTCACCGATACCAAAACCACATCGCTAGGCGGTTGTCCGCTGAAACTGCGCACTTACAACGGCCAACTGGTCGGGCCGACATTACGGGTCAGCCAAGGCGATCTAATCAACCTGATGCTGAAAAACAAACTGCCTGTGGAAACACCAAATGAAATCCAATCGCAGTTCGAACAGGAAAACCAGAGCGCCTATCTCGACACCACGCCGGCGTCATTCAATACCACCAACGTGCATTATCACGGCATGCACGTATCGCCTGTCGGCAACAGCGATAATGTGTTGCTGGCAATTCCACCGCAAAGCGATTTCCGCTATGAAGTCAAAGTACCGGCAGATCATCCTATCGGTTCTTACTGGTATCACGCGCATGCACACGGCTCGACCGCGATTCAGGTGGGCAGCGGCATGGCTGGCGCGCTGATCGTCGAGGATAATCCGGAAGCCATACCCGCATCGCTGAAAGCAGCCAACGCCAACGAGAAAATCTTTGTGCTGCAAACAATCCTGTACGACCAGCAGGGCGAACTCAATAACATCACCAGCCTGTTTCCCGGCCCGTCGGACCCCACGCCGGAAAACTGCAAAAACCAAGGTGCGATGGATACCTGGCAATGTTCGCGCCGTCATATCACCATCAACGGGCAGATCGTTCCGATTATCACCATGAAACGCGGCGAAGTGCAGCGCTGGCGGCTGATCGACACCGCATTCCGCGAATCGATTTTCTTCGCGGTCGACGGCCATGATCTGCATGAAATCGCACTCGACGGCAATTACCTGGGCCGTGTCGACACCTGGAAAGCCGGAACGCCGATTGAACTGCAATCCGGTTATCGCAGCGACGTGCTGGTCAAGGCCAGTATGAAAGCCGGGGATTACCGCATTATCGATCAGTCCGCCCCCAGCAAAAAAACGCTGCGCCAGATCAACGAACCGGAAAACCTGCTCGCCATTCTCAGAATCACCGAGGAAGCGGATGACATGACCCTGCCGACCAGCGCAGAAATGGCCGCGCTGGCGCCGTTTGGCGATCTTGATCTGCGCAAGGAAGCCGTAGGCGTGCAGGAAGTCAAGTTCAAGCTCGGCCAGGATGTCAAAGGCAGCAAAAACTATTTCCAGGTCAATTACCGCGCGTTCAACCCGAATCACGTGCGCCAGCTCGAACTCGGTGCAGTGGACATGTGGTCGCTCACCACGGTCGGCGATCCGGCGGCTGTCCCCAACCCCATACCGCCCGTGCCACATGTATTTCACATTCACGTCAATCCGTTCCAGTGGGAACGCACCGGTCCGGACGGCAAACCGCAGATGGTCTGGAAAGACACATTGCTGGTACTGGGACCTGCGGTGACCACGGTTTACACGCAGTACCGCGACTATATCGGGCAATATGTCCTGCACTGCCATATTCTGGATCATGAAGACCTGGGTATGATGGAAGTACTCGAAGTGGTGAACACGCCTATTGCGCACGCGCACTGACATTTCATCCCGTTATGCTGAGCCGGATTAAGGTTCAATGTAACGGGTATGAACAGGTTTATGGATAAGCGGAGAGAACGATGAATGCTAAACAGAAGCTGTCGCGCTTTCAGCGCGTGCAGCAGATACTCGATGACGCGCAAGGCAAATGTGTTCCGGATTATCAGGGACTTGGCGCTTTCTGGCGGGATTGGAACACCTTTGTAGCAGCCGAATTGTACGGACAACGGCTGATTGCGCCTGAACCGGAGCAGCCGGAACAACCGAGACAACCACCGGATCAGTCCGGCGGTAAAAGCTGTTGCGGTGGCGGGAACACCGCCGCTTCCCTCGGTGCGGATGAATCGGCGCTGAACCAGGCGCTGCTGACCAGCGGCAGCAATCAACCGGTGGGGAATTGCTGGCCGACCGGCGGCAAAAACCCGGCCAGAATAACCGCAAGCGGCATTGCGGATACCGACGAACAATCCGCACCTTCAGCAACATTACGCAGCGACCGGTCAGGATTGGTCAAAGGACTGCGTGGGCAGTTTCCGTTTGACGGCACGCAGTTTCCACCGCTGCTGTGGCAAGCGCAGAAACCAGTCAGCCCGGCCGATATCACCTTCATTGCCACATGGATCGACGACGGCTGCCCGGAAACGGACGACACCGATAACCATGTAAAATCAGGTAACGTTGTTCTGGCACATGATGGCACGGTATTGTCGAGCGCAACCCTGCACGCACTGGCCAGAGGCGATGCGCTACATACCGTGTCGAAACAGCACTCCAGCGAAATCAGCGACGCGATGCAGGGCGTCAAAGTCAGAAAAGAAGTGAGTTCGTTGTCAACACAGGAGCTGTCGCTGCTGCGCGAAGCGCTGAGGTGCATGTACACCTACGATCCGTATATCTTCGATGAACGCAGTTTCAACTACTGGGCGCGCATTCATACCGATTCCTGCCAGCACGGCTGGGAACAGTTCCTGCCGTGGCATCGGCTGTATCTGTATTTTTTCGAACAAACACTGCAGGATTACGATGCGCGCATCACGCTGCCCTACTGGTCGTGGAGTGATTACGCCGATGTCAACCGCAAAACTTACGATACCGAACAACTGGACATCGGCGTGCTGCCTGATGCGTATGGCTGTTTTCTGGACAGTGCGGGGCTGTCGGTGTTGAAGGACAGCAAGTTGTTCACCGATACCGAACTCGCCAGCCTTACCCAATTACAGCAGGCTGGCACGGTGTTCAATTCCGGCCTGCGCTTTCTCAAAGCCGCAAAAATGGATTACGCACTGCAGCTGAGCGAAGGCAAAGTGGTCTGGTCGGACAAAGTGGATGCCATCTACGCCGAACTGCGCCGTGCCAATCCGCTGTGGTTTCCGAACCGCTGGCCGGGATCGATCGGTACCGCAACGCACTACCCGACTGTCGCGGATATACAGCTTCTGCTGTCATCCAAAAACTGGAACCAGTTCGGCGGCGGCCCCGAATACGATCATCATTTCGGCTGGCTGGAAGAAATGCATAACGGCATGCATAATTTTTCCGGTGGCCAGAACCCGGTCTTTCTTGCGGCCAACAAAGCCATCGGCGTTAACAATCCCGACCCGCAGAATATCTATAATCCGAATTATGGTTACATGACCGATAACCGCGTGACGGCGTTTGATCCGGTCTTCTGGGCGCATCATTCGAATGTCGACCGGCTGTGGGCCGTCTGGCAGGAGCTGAATCCGGGACTCAACCCCGAGGACATGGACGGCATTCTGCCGCCTTGGTCGATCAATGTCAGCAACACGCTGAGCACACGCAAGCTCGGCTATGAATATATGCGCGATACATATCATTATCCGATCTATGCCCAACAAGGACTGGTGCGCTTTAATGCAGAAAAGGCTGGCGTCAAACCGCGGGTGCTCGATACGCACCGCAAGGCGGAAGTCCGCCTGCACCGCATGCATGTCGCCAATCTGTTCAATGCCGTGATCCGCGTATTCCTGAATGCGCCTGACGCCACGGTCGAGACCCCTGTGGACAATAATCCGCATTATGTCGGCCAGGTAACCACATTCAACGGTTCGTGTTACGGCGGCCCCGGACACTGTGACAAGCCCTTGCCCAAAATACGCCGGTTTGATCAACGGCCATTGAACCATCATGAATCGCGCAATTTCCGTATTGATGCGACCGATGCGGTGCAACGCATGCTGGCCCTGGGAGAAACCGATATCAGCGTGCATCTGGTGGTGATGGGACTCGACGGCAAACCGATCGACGATGCGGTGTTTATCGACGGCGTTTCGCTTAATTTCATGGACTAGACCTGGAGCAGATCAACATGCAAACGTTTAAAATTCATCCGGCAATCGGGTGCGCGCGTATCGGCAACAGCGAGGAATTCTATCTGGCGCCCGAACAAACCGGCGCACTGCCGATCGAATGCGATGCGCAGGGACGTGAAATCGTGGACAAGAATGGCACACCGGTGCGTGTCAGCCAGTTCAAGGAATCCGGCAATCCGGGGCGCATCAAGCGCCAGGCCGCACGCTTCCGTATCTTTGTGTATGACGAAAACCAACTTGACAGCGGCCGCGAACTGAAAATCGGCGACACATTCGCGTTTCCGCTTAATACGTCGACCACCGGACCGCAAATCGTGGAAGGCACCGTGGTCGACATCGCATGGACCGTACATCTGGCGAACAAAAAGGCCTCGTGGTATGCCTTCAGTGAAAACGATGGCATGCACGGTTACGACCTCGATCATCCACTGCGCAATCCCGAAGTCACGCAACCGGACCGGCGGCGTCAGCTGATCATCGATCCCGGCCCGCGCACGGTTTCCGGCGATGATGGCAAAGCATCGTTTGCGCAAAACGATGGCAGTGCTTACCCGCAAAGTTTTCCACCTGCGGATATCCAGCCTTACAGCATCACCACGCTCGGCGCAATGATGGCCAACGAGGATGACGCGCGGCACCGGCGCCTGATTGTACTCGGCGGCTACGGCCGTTCCGGTTACAAGGGCGCAGACGGCAATACAGTACCGGTGATCAGCAGTTACGCCAATAACGACGGCTGGTACGACGATGTTTCCGACGGTCCGGTACGCGCGCAGATCAAGTACAGCTACATCCATCGTTACACCGACCCAACCGGCAAGCCGGTGGAGAAGAAGCAATTTGCGGCTTATGACGTGGATATGCCTGCCTGGCTGCTGGTCGGCTATCCGTCCTATGCACCGGAAATCGAAGACATGATCACCATGGACGAGGCGATTTACGATCTGTCGGTACGTTATTTCGCCTTTGATCCCGCGGTATACGGCGCAGTACCCTTCGACCGGCAAAGCAACCAACCGAAAACTGCCGAGGACTGGTCGTTATGGCGCAATAACGCTAGGTACAATCCTGATTATTATCCGCATTTCTTCCGCGATATCTGGCCGATCTTCAAACGGCCGGATGTTTACCGTTACACGCTGGATTTCGACATGTTTACCGGTGGCGATCCGCATAATACCGGCACGGGCGGCAATCTGAGCAAGGCGGTATTGTCGCAGCCGCCCAAAAATAGCATCGACCCCAACCGGCAGCACCGTGAATTCATCTACGCCATCATGCGCAAACAGGGGCAGGAAAATCTCTATACCTTGCCCGGCAATCTCAATGAGCGCTATCGCCATCCAACTGCCGGGCCACGCCTGATGCCCATGCTGAACGGCGACAATCCCATCGATAATACCGTGCCCGACAAATTTCTGCGTATGACCGATACCCAACTGTTTTTCCTGAAACAATGGAAGGATGGCAAATTTATCAACGAATGCGATGAATGGGGTGAAGGCCAAAGTGAAAACGACAGCACCTGCGAAAATCCCTGGACCGATTTACCGGAAACCGGCGGCGCAATTGACCGCGGCGTACTGGGCAATGTGCTCGGCGGCGCATTCTGCCCTGGTGCCGAAGTGGGATGGATTATGCTCAATCCGGCGATCTACAGCGCACCCTACCGCATCCATCAGGCTGCCTATACCGCCGGCGGACTTAGTATTCCGGCGCCTATCGCAGCCAAAGACGGCAGCCAGGCGGACGATATCGCCCGCGGCATGGAACCGGGTGATTTGACCAAGTATATGGGACTGCCGTGGCAGGCGGATTTTCATGAATGCACCGATCAGAACATCAATGTCACCTATGAACTCTGGAACACCATCGATCCCGGCAGTACCGGCGATCCGGTGAAACAGAATATCGCGTATAACATACCCTGGTGGCCCGGCCACCGGCCGATGGTGGTGCAGAAAGCGAGTGGCGGCCAGTTTTACTGGGCGTCGGGCATTCCCGACAATTATGCTGGCGGTGTGCAGATGGTGCGCGACTGGGTCAATCTCGGCTTTATCAAATTCGACCCGAACAACGGCAATCCGGACTATTACCAGGTCGAACGCAACGATCAGGCACTCGGGCCGCAATTACAACCCGGACAAGGAACGCTTGGCGGAGCAATCAAGGAGGAATCGGACAATGACTGATACTGCAAACGGTGTACCCCCTATTCTGGTTGGCACTTGGACTTACCGGAGTTTTCTGAGCAATCCGGATGTCAACGCCGATTTCGATACACTCGAATTCGGCCGCGGCAATATCCGCATTGATCCGGGTCCGATGCAACTATTTTCCGGCCTGATTTATGGGCCCGGTTGGGAATTGAAGCTGAAAGGATCGATCACCTATGGCAATCCGTTCAATGTACGATTCCAGGGCATCGGCATCGTCGGCGGTGCGCAGTGGATTTACGATTACCAGGGTTACCTCATCCCCGTCTGGCCTAACGGCATCGATCAACGCCCGGCATTGGTCGGGTCGATTGTGCGTACCATCCCGCATCCTACCGGCCCGAATGGAAAATCCACCGCACCGGCAGGTGTAGTGGCGCAATGGATTGCCGTCAAACAGGACGAAGACCGCTGATTCGATGCGCCAGCGCTTCGATGTCATCATTATCGGGGCCGGCATCGCGGGCTGCGCTACAGCTATCGCACTGCTGCAGCAACTGCCCGGCCTGTCCGTGTTATTGCTGGAACGCAGAAGCAGCACGCCACTCCCCTTCCGCATCGGCGAAACACTGCCGCCGCAGGCAATGGCATTGTTTCAGCAACTGGGCTTGCTGGAACAATTCCACATGCGCGGCGACGTGGCTTCGCTGGGCAACCGCGCCATCTGGGGCGGCGCGCAGGTCAGCGAGAATCTGTTTCTGTATTCCTGTTACGGCCACGGCTGGCATATTGACCGTGCATCGTTTGACAACTGGATGGCGCTGCAGGCTGAACGGGCGGGTGCGATTATTCTCAACGGCACCACAGTGACCGGCACACCCATATACGACCGGCAGCACTGGCATCTGAGTACTCAGCAAAACAATAACACAGCGCACAACCTTGAAGCATCGATCGTTGTGGATGCCAGCGGCGCCGGCGCTTTTTTCAGCCGGAACCAGAACGTTAGCATTGAGTCATTCGATAAACTGATCGGCATTTTCCGTTACTACCGAACGACTGACAACGCCGGCACCGGCGACACGGACACAGGCACTGACAGTTATACTCTGGTGGAAAGCTGTTCATACGGCTGGTGGTATTCCGCCGGACTGCCACACGGTCGGCGGGTGGTAGCGCTGATGACAGACAGCGATCTGGCGCGCAACGCAAACCTGTTAAATGAAACAGCCTGGCGCGACGCCTTGATCAATACGCATCACACTGACCAACGATTGGCACATACTGAATCTCTCTCCGCCCTGCAAGTCAAACCGGCGCACAGCCAGCGACTGGAACAATTCTGCGGCCCAGGCTGGTATGCCGCGGGCGATGCGGCTTCCACGTTTGACCCGCTCTCATCGCTGGGTATGTACAAAGCACTGCGCCACGGATTGCTCGCTTCCTATGCGATCCGGGACAACCTGCTGAACAAACCCGGAGCAGGCGAAAAGTACCAGCATGTACTCGATGCGGAATTCAGACACTATCTGCACATGCACCGGCAGTATTATCAAATCGAGCAACGTTTTACGAATGCGCCGTTCTGGCAGCGGCGGCAACAGCCTGTGCCGGAAGAGCGCTTTCCTGAAACCCGGCCATTACCCGCCACGTAAACTCAAACCATGGGTGCCGGATAATCCTCCATCCATAAGCGAAAGATAGCCTCCCAGCGAAAGATATAGCCTACGTCACATAAAATGATTTGATTTTAAAGAGTTGCTCAACGGTTT
>CAYXFV010000082.1:0-11809 GCA_964464365.1 uncultured Nitrosomonas sp.
CCTGGATACATCATCAGGCAGGCTGAAAAAAGAGTTTTTCTACATCCTCGTTAGACATTTCATGCGTATCGAAGGCATTCTTTTGAAATGGAATGATGACCGAGGATTCGGGTTCATCATCCCCGCCCAAGGTGGTTGGGATTCACCCGTGATGCGTTCTACGACCCGGAACTTCTGGCCATTCTGCCCGTGGGTTTCTGCTATCCCGGGAAAGGCAAATCAGGTGATTTGCCTTTCCCGCCCTGAGTGCGCTCCGCGCTGGCGAGCCTCACTGCTGAATGGCCTTACCAATATCCGCATCACGCTGGTTGTTGGACAGTACGTCTGGCCTACCATCTTCCGGAAGAACACGCCGGGGCACGGTAGATACTCTATTGACCGTCACGCATTCAAGTAACCGTTGTATGTGCCGCTTAATGTGCACATTTGAAGCAATGGGTCCGGGGATTGAATGGATTCAATGATGCCAATTATTACTGTAATCACTCGCCTGGAAAGTTGACGAAGTTTACGATAACGCCCGATGAATCAATGTATTTCCATAAAAAATAAAAGGAGGATGGCATGCAACTTGCTGTAATTAGGTTTCATTTTTGACGTGATATATTGCGTCATTTCGGACGTATAATTCTAGTTAGGTGCATAGAGGCGAACAATGACAGCACAGATTCGCGAGCGACTCATTCTCGATGGCGATGAGACGTCGATGGCCTTCTGTCCACCACTCCCGAAAGGACACCCTCATATCTATGAACCGAGCCCTGAAGAGATAGTCTCGGATGAAAGCGACTTCATTTTGGGAACCACAGCTTGTTGGCGTGGTTACCAAGGTGTTTGGGAAATCAAGAATGGGCGCTTCTACCTCGTCGACCTTCGCGGCCGCTTGCGGCTACGAGACAGCAGACCGATTCTCGCCGATTGGTTCTCGGGCATTCTTCGAATCCCCAAAGGCAAGATGCTTCAGTATGTCCACATGGGATTTGGCTCCGTTTTCGAACAAGAGGTGCATATCAAGATCGAGAACGGTGTCGTCGTGACCACTCGTGTCATCGACAATCGTGGAAGGAAGCTCGATGAGAGCGAGATTGGCTGGAGGAACCTGCCCGGCGGCGAAAATAGGTTCCCAGGAGACGATGAGCTGTGAGCTTCGATCGAACGGCAACTGCACCTAACAACCGGTTGCAGCGGACGGTCCGCTGCGCGGCCCACCGCTGAACCGGAACGCTAGTCATCACTAAACCGGCAATGTCGTCGTTCGCTTCCCTCCTCGAAGAAGTCCGCTCCTGCAGACTCTGCGCTGAGCATCTTCCGTTGGGACCACGTCCAGTCCTGCAGCTTGATCGCCGCGCCAGGATTCTGGTCGCCGCTCAGGCGCCCGGCCGGAAGGTCCATGAGACGGGCCTGCCATTTAATGATCCGAGCGGTGACAGGTTGCGCAGCTGGCTGGGACTCACCCGTGACGCATTCTACGATCCGGAACTTCTGGCCATTCTGCCCATGGGCTTCTGCTATCCCGGGAAAGGCAAATCAGGTGATTTGCCGCCCCGCCCTGAGTGCGCGCCGCGCTGGCGGGCCTCACTGCTGAGCGGCCTTGCCAATATCCGCATCACGCTGGTCGTTGGACAGTACGCTCTGGCCTACCATCTTCCGGAAGAACGCGCCGGAGTCACCGAGGCGGTTCTTGCTTGGCGGAAGTATTGGCCGCGCGTGGTTCCGCTACCGCATCCGAGTCCGACGAATAATCGGTGGTTCAGTTCAAACCAGTGGTTCGAGCGGGAAGTGGTTCCATGCCTTCGCGCAAGAATCCGGGAAATCATCGCCGAGTGACAGCTAGCATTAGCCTAAATTTTTTAAACACCAGGGAATATTTTACTGTGCATCCATTTCAAATATTGATTTTGATTTTCGCTGTATTTTCCGTAGCGGCTTTTGTTCTGTTGATGCGTTGGGAGAGCATCTATTTTAAAAATTCAGGTAAGCGCGATGCCTGGATTCGCGTGAGGATTGCAACGATACCTATCGCTTTAATTACTGCTGCCGTTGTCATTATTCCAGTTCGCAGCACTCCCGGAATGGAAGGTCTTGCTGTGTTTTATTTTGCCATGCTCTTTGTGGCACCTTGGCTTTGGTTCGGTTGCCATTGGATCGTTGGTAAATGTGTAAAACCATCGCTGGCTTTTAACGAATCCATGTTAATTGCCGGATCACTCATTGTTCTTGGTTTTATCCTCGTTCTTCTGGCGCATCAATTGCAATCGGTTGCCTGGTTCGCGCTGAGGTTTTTGGGAATAGCAGAATAATCGCCCGGATCAGTGTTGCCTGATCATCGGCATTGAATCGTCGGCATGGAGTGTTGCCGCTATCTTTAAACGATCGGATCTCTTCTCACCATATCCCGTCAGTGCAGATAAAAATCCTGTATTTTGCAAAGTTCTCAAATATATACATGCTTCTCAGGATGGCGAGACACCATTGAAACCGCCACACAATACAGTATAATGAGAATCATTATCATTAGGTGGTGGTGAGCTGTATTAAGTTTGGGCTGGCGACTGGAAGATCTAAAAACCTGTTCAGGATTTCGATCAAGGGGGCAGTGCAATCTTGAACGGGTTCTAAAACAAGTAGTAATGAATTTCTAGGAGCTTTTACATGCGTGCATTCTGGACTTTTGTGCATCGTTGGGTTGGTCTTGTCACGGCTGCCTTTTTATTTTTAACGGGTATCACTGGCGCGGTGATCTCCTGGGACCATGAATTGGATGATTGGCTTAATGCGCATCTGACCAAGGCACATTCTGCCGGTACTGCACAATCTCCTCTTGTGCTCGCTCAGCAGATCGAAGCGCGTTACCCGGAAGTGGCTGTTCGTGCTATTCCCCTATTCATAGCGGCGGGGGAATCGCTGTCATTTAGCGTCACTCCCCGTGTCAATCCAGCGACCGGTCAATTATTCGAGCCGGGATTCAACCAAGTGTTTGTCGATCCTGTTTCAGGCGAGGAACTTGGAAAACGGGAATGGGGTGCCGTGTGGCCGATTACGAAAGAAACCTTTGTTTCCTTTCTTTACAAGCTGCATTACACCTTGCATCTGCCTGAAATGTGGGGAATCAACCGGTGGGGCATCTGGTTAATGGGTATTATCGCGGCCTTGTGGACGCTGGATTGTTTTGTCGGTGCCTACCTGACTTTGCCGGCACGCAGGCAATCCCGGTCAGATGCTGCCGGCAGGCCGGTCAGCGGTGAGTCAGTTGCGGCCATTAATGCAGATCTAACTGCCAGAAATTTCTGGCAACGCTGGAAACCGGCCTGGAGAATACGCGCCAGGGCAGGTGCTTACAAACTCAATTTTGATTTGCACCGGGCCATCAGTCTATGGACGTGGGGACTATTATTTATCGTTGCATTCACTGCTTTTTCGCTCAATCTGCACCGTGAGGTTTTTTTACCTGTTATGAATAGCTTTTCTCAGGTAACGCCGACCCCGTTCGATCAGCGTCAGCGTGCACCGAGGCATGAACCGATCGCACCGGAATTCACGTTCGCGGAAATTATCGAGAGAGCCCGGATTGATGTTCGGAATAAAGGATGGGAAGAACCAGCCGGAAGTATTTTCTATTCCCCCGGTTTTGGTATTTATGGTGTGCAGTTTTTCTACCCTGAGGCCGATCACGGCGTGGGCGGGGCCGGGCATAAACGCCTGTTCTATGATGGTGTCAGCGGGGATTACCTCGGCGATCATGCGCCCTGGACGGGAACGGTAGCCGATATCTTTGTGCAGGCGCAGTTTCCGCTGCATTCTGGGCGTATTCTGGGCTTGCCCGGACGTATTCTGATCTCGGTGATGGGGTTGGTTGTCGCGATGCTCAGCGTAACGGGTGTCTATATCTGGTGGAAAAAACACACTGCACGGATCAAGCAGTCGGCCCGTTCAATGCCAGCCAGTGATCAACGCAGAAGATTGAGTATTCTTGGTGTCAAAGAAAGCTAACGTACGGCCTGTCTGCGGTCTACTGCTTGGCATGACGGCTGAATAACTTCACCCGTCATGTTGAGGTAAGCAAGTAGTTTTTCTTGGGTCGGTTTAATTCGGGGGTTAGGCTATAATCACGTTTTATACCGTTTTTTTCTTTACAGGAATATTGAAGTAGACATGAGTACTAGACCAGAAATTACAATTTCATCGATCGATTCGGAAAGACTATACGCGCTGATGGCGTCTTTGCCACTCAACAGCTTTCTGGGGAAAGAAGAATTGGAATCGGAGCTTGCGCGGGCAAATGTGGTAGAGCCTACCGAGGTTCCTCCGACAGTTGTGACGATGAATTCAACAGTCAGATTCAGCGTTGAATCATCACAGGATGAGTTTGAATTAACGCTGGTATATCCCAAAGATGTGGATTCAAGCGGAAAGAAAATTTCCATTCTCGCGCCGGTTGGCAGTGCGCTGCTGGGATTATCTCAGGGCGATGAAATTGAATGGCCAAAACCGGGTGGCGGATTGATCAAAGTTAGAATCAAGGAAGTCATTTATCAACCTGAAAGAGCAGGGGAATATCACCGGTAGCGGCAAGACAAGTCCGGACAGTCTATCAGTGCGCTGCGCATGATGCGGCGCAAGGCTTGACAAAAAACGCAGTATCTCTATAATCCACCTCTTGCTACAGAAGCGCTGGCCTGTTGTAAGAAGAAAATTACGGGCTGAGTTCGTCAGTGTTTGTATTCATGTAGTGTAGTGAAATGCGGGAATAGCTCAGTGGTAGAGCACAACCTTGCCAAGGTTGGGGTCGCGAGTTCGAGCCTCGTTTCCCGCTCCATTCTTTCTGATGGTGTTTTTATTAACAAGCACTGTTCGATACTCGGGTTCGCTTTTCTTTGTTTGTGTTTCAACGAATTGAAATGGCGGGGTGGCAGAGTGGTTATGCAGCGGCCTGCAAAGCCGTCTACGCCGGTTCGATTCCGACCCCCGCCTCCAGAAAATTTCGCTTGAACGCATTCTCAATGAAAATGTTGGAACCTGTCCTGCGGAAACGGCTTCAGTGCATCTGAGGCTGGTTGAATTTGAATACCTGAATTTAATATAACGTCTGTTTTTTTATCGTGCAGGTCTTTTGCGTGAACATACCCCAACGTTTGCTTTCAATCATGCTATGCGTTTTTTGCGCATGGATTTCTGTAACCAGTGTACTAGCTGATTCAAAAATCATTCGTACAATTGACTTCACCGGACAGGAAAATGGCAGTGCTGTCGAATGGCTCAAGAAACAGGGGTTTGAATTTGAGCTGGCCGCACACGAGCTCAATCCGAGATTTGAGAATGATGCGCTGGTGATCAGTACGCAGAAAGAACTGGTGGGATTGTTCGGGTTTAAGTTTGCGGAACAGGATTTTATTCATAACGTCAAGCAGGTTGAAATTGTCTGGGGTGTTAACAGATATCCGGAAGGCGCGGATTGGAACAATGGCATTAACAGTGTGCCGATTGCCGTCATGCTTGTGTTTGGAACCGAAAAAATCTCCAGTGGTTTGCCGCTTGGCGTAAAAGCCGCGCCTTATTTTTTGAGTCCGTTTATTGGATTGAAAGAAGAGCAGGACAAAATGTACATCGGTAAATTGTGGCGCGAGGGTGGTCGTTATATTTGTGTGGCGACGGATGATCAATCCGGCAGAACCATCACGACACATTTTGAGGTCGATTCGCGTTTTAAGGAAACATTTATGCGTGATCAGACCCCGCCCATTACCGGTTTCGCATTTCAAAAAAATACGTCGAATACACGCGGCGGTTCCGAAGCTTTCATCCGAAAAATCACTTTCTTATCCGATTAAACCACCGTGTTTTCGCCAAGCTGGCATTAAGGCGCTTACAGATTCATTTATGGATTGTCACGCCGATCGGGTATCGGCTTGTCGGACAATTTCTTTTCCATGGCAGTGAGTATGCCGCGCAGGATCTGGATTTCCTCTTTTTCCAGACGGGCGCGGGAAAATAGCCGACGTATGCGTTGCATCAGCCTTTTGGGTTGCCGGAGATCGAAAAAATCAATTCTGGTCATGACGGTTTCAAGGTGTTGATAGAACCATTCAATTTCATTCAGTGTGGCAGGCAGATCCAGGCATTTAGCGGATGGCGCGGTATCGCTCATTGCCATACGTAATTCATACGCCATGACCTGTACAGCACTGGCCAGATTGAGGGAAGAATAATCCGGATTGGCCGGAATAACGATATGCAACTGGCATTTGCTGACTTCAATTGAAGTCAATCCGGCTGTTTCGGCACCAAATACAAGCGCTACGGGATATTGCCGGGCATGTTCCAGTAGTATTTCGGCGCCATTGCGTGCATTATGTAAATTGTGCGGGAATTCACGCGACCGGGCTGTCAGCGCTGCAGCAAGTACCGTATCGCATAACGCTTCATCCAGACTGCTGCAGACTTTCGCCTGGCTCAGTAAGTCTCGCGCACTGACGGCGCGGACATCAGCTTCTGTATCTGGAAAAGACCGGGGGTTGACGAGATACAGCGATTTCAAACCCATGGTTTTCATTGCGCGCGCAGCCGCACCGATATTTCCGGCGTGGCTGGTATGGCTGAGCACAATACGGATATTGTCGAGTGGTGATGGGGTCATTCAGGTGTTGATGGCGTGCGGAAAAGCAGGAATTTTACGCATATGACAGTAAAAATACCATGAATACCGGCATGTTTCTCGGTTAATATCATATAAAAATATGCAATCATGTTTCCGTGTCGACTTGCAAATGACCAAAAGAATCTTGTGTGTTGTGCCGTTTTAATCGGTAGCGCATTGATACCGCGTGTAGTCAATCATAAGATAGATTTTGTAAGGAGGATTTCATATGACTCAAGTTCACTGCAGGCACGATATATCGGATAAGGTATGGACATTGCTGGAGCCTCATTTGCCTGGACGTGAAGGCGGGTGGGGCGGCATCGCGAGAGATAACCGTCAATTTGTTAATGCGGTTTTCTGGATTATCCGCACGGGTGCGCCGTGGCGTAATCTGCCGCTGGATTATGGCGACTGGAGTAATACCCACCGGCGTTTTATCCGCTGGCGTGATAAGGAGGTATGGGAAAAATTGCTGGAAGTATTGATTGACGAGCCGGGTTACGAATGGCTGATGATTGACGCGAGCCATTACAAAGCACATCCGCATACGGCGGGCGCAAAAGATGACAATCAGGATAAGGGCTGTACAAAAGGGGGCCCGGTAAGATACATCTGGCCGTGGATGCGCATGGTATGCCGCTCAGAATTATTATCACGGAAGATACCGGAGCGGATTGCACGCAAACTGGCCGCCTGATTGAGATATCTTCCTGCACCTGAAAAGTGGCGCGGTATTGCCGCAGGATACGCCAAAAATACCGCTTCCACTGGATCCCAGTTTTTGGGTTTACCCCGTATCAAGCCAAGTTTTGTCATAGAAAAACAACACTTATCATTACCTTTACCAAGGTTTTAAAGTAAATGCTTATTTATCGCCGGTAAATATTTGTAGTTTATAGATAAAGGTGATATAAACCGAGATGTTAACAGGGATTAGCGAGAAGGTATTTTTAATACACTGTGCTGAATGTAAATGCCTGTGTCAACTTCCGCGGGGGGATTGATTATGCTGAAGATAATAGCTGGTCTGATATTGCTATTGACCGTACACAACGGTTTTGCCCATCCGCCGCATGACGTTATTCAAAATCAACCGGCAGGGGACGGCAATCCCGAAATCATCGTCATTCGATCGGATGAAAACAACACTGATACGCATCTGAAAATCGGCGCGGCAGAACAACAGCCGCAGCAAACATTCGCCTTGCTTTCAACGGAAATTCTCCCGGCACAGGCTGTGCGGCTTTCCTGGCAGCCGCAGCAATCGCTGGATGGTTTGCATCTGCCGACACCAGTACTGGTTGTGAATGGCGCGAAAGCCGGTCCGGTATTCTGTCTGACTGCGGCGATTCATGGCGATGAATTAAACGGAATTGAAATCGTCCGCCGGATTCTGCATGATCTCGACCCCGGACAATTATCCGGTACGGTCATCGGTGTACCGATTGTTAATCTGCAAGGTTTTCAGCGCACATCGCGTTATTTGACCGACCGCCGCGACCTGAACCGCTATTTTCCTGGAAATCCGTACGGCAGCTCGGCTGCGCGGATTGCTTACTCTTTCTTTCATGAGATCATCAGTCACTGTCATTTTCTGGTCGATCTGCATACCGGTTCCGCTTACCGCACCAATCTGCCGCAGATCAGGGGAAATTTACATCTTCCCGCCGTCGCGGCTTTTGCGAATTTATTCGGCATTCCGGTTATTCTGCACAGCGAAGGAACCGAGGGCATGCTGCGCTATGCTGCGGTTAATACCGGAATTCCTTCCGTGACGCTGGAGGCGGGGAAATCACAGACACTGCAGGAGTCAGCCATCCATTATGGCGTCAAGAGCATACAGACAGCACTCAATAAATTAGGCATGGTAGAAAATGACACCGATCCGGTTCTGCTGGAGTCTGTTTTTTATCAATCCGCCTGGATTCGTGTCGATCATGGCGGCATATTATTCAGTTACGTCCAACTGGGCGAAAAGATTACCAAAGACAGCGTCCTGGGTGTTGTAACCGATCCGATTACCAATACCCGCAGTGAAGTTGTTTCTCCTTATGACGGGCAGGTTATCGGCATGGCTGTTGATCAGGTGGTTATGCCCGGTTTTGCAGGTTTTCATATTGGTATTCGGCATGTGGAAGAAGACATTCCGGTTGCCGGTGTTGTTTCTGACGGGAAACCGCATCATAAGATTAAAACGCTGGAATCGGAGTGATCCAAATCATTTCTGATGCTTGTCGAGCAGACGGTTACTGTTGCATCACGATATAACCGGCCTGCCCGTAATCGGTCTGTATATCTTTACTAGAATTTATATCCGCGATGCAGTGCGACTACTCCCGCAGTCAGATTAAAGTATTCAACACGTTCAAATCCAACTTCCTGCATCATGTCTTTGAGTGCTTCCTGAGAAGGGTGTACGCGAATGGATTCCGCCAGATAACGGTAGCTGTCCGCATCGTTGGTGATCATTTTTCCCATAAACGGTAAAATCCTGAAAGAATAGGCATCATACGCTGGCCGCAGCGGTTCCCAGATTTTGGAGAATTCCAGTACGATGACAGTGCCACCCGGTTTTATGACGCGCAGCATTTCATTAAGCGCAACCGCCTTATGGGTCATGTTGCGTAAACCGAACGCAACGCTGACGCAATTGAAATAACTATCTGGAAACGGCAGTTTTTCCGCATCGCATTGAACGGCAGGCGTGGGCGCGCCTTCATCGATCAGGCGGTCGCGTCCGATAGAAAGCATGGAATTGTTGATGTCCGTCAGCCAGACTTCACCGCTTTTCCCGACCTGCTTTAAGAAGAGTGCGCTCAGGTCACCGGTTCCACCGGCGATATCGAGTACCTTGTCACCCGATTTGACACCGCTGACATCGATGGCGAAACGTTTCCATATCCGGTGCAAACCGGCGGACATGAGGTCGTTCATCAGATTGTAACGTTCAGCGACCGAATGAAAAACATCGGCAACTTTACCGGCTTTTTCTGCTTCGGAAACGGTCTTGAAACCGAAATGTGTGGTTTGGGTCATAATGCTCTAAAATTAGTGTTAGAATTTCCTGCCTGCTGGCTTGATTCGCTATCTGTAGCGTGTAACCGCAAAGCTAGCAGCAGGTTTTGTCGTTTTGACAGGTCTGCGTATTTGCCTGTAAATCGGCTTTTGATTCCCGGCTGGCACTGGCTTCTTTTAATCGCTGTAGATAGTCTTGCCACATTTTATCCTGATTGGATCCATAGTTATAGAGTAAATCCCAGGAATAAATCCCCGTGTTGTGTCCATCGCTGAAGTGCGGCTGTATTGCATAGTGGCCTACGGGCTCGATTTTCAGTATATTGACCATTTTCTTCCCGGTTTGCAGAATTTCCTGCCCCTTGCCATGGCCGCTGACCTCAGCGGAAGGCGAATAAACGCGCAGGAATTCGCAGGAGAAATGGAACGTCTTTCCATCGGCGAAAGTGATATCCAGTATTCGTGATTGTTTGTGCAGCCTGATTTCTTTCGGTGCAGGGGTGTTTTTAGTTAAACCGGCCATAATTGATCTTACCAAGATAACAGTGAAAAAATAATCCGCAGGCTGAAGCGTAGTGCATTGCGCAGAGGTTTGCAAATTTGCGTATGCTAATGACAGCAATGATTGAAACGTGGTAAACAGAGTGAAAAATGACCGCTGTATTAACAGTGTATTTGCAGGATTTATGTCATGAGTTTGGATGATGTTGTCGGAGTTTTTATAGAATGATGCGCGTGCCCGGCCTTTCTCAACGTCTTGGTGTGGTTTTTTCTGCTGCGATCATTGCATTACTGATTGGCATGATTGTCGGCGCGGTATATGGATGGTTTTTCATGACTGCCGCCTTGTTGTTTCTAGTCATCCACCATACGCGGCATTTAATCGCCTTGGAAGAATGGCTGCTGATTTCCGATCATACGTCATCGAGCATTCCGCCGGGATTCGGAGTATGGAACAGTGTTTTTGCGCACCTGGCGCGCTATGTGCGTTCCCAGAACAAAAATCAGCAATTGATGGATCTCGAATTAAAGCAGTTGCAAAATGTAACGGCTGCCATGCCCGACGGCATGGTTATTCTCGATGCTGGCGATCATATTCAGTGGTGCGACCCGGTGGCGGAAAAACATCTGGGGATCAATCTGGATCTCGATTGTGGACAGCAGATCACGAATATGGTGCGGCAACAGCTATTTGTGGAATATCTCGCGGCGCGTAAATTCAACAAACCGCTGGTGCTTAAACAAATGCACCGCCATCGTTTGACGCTTCTAATTCAATTGGTGCCTTACGGTAAGAACCAGAAGCTGCTGATCAGTCGCGACATTACCAGTTATGAACGCATTGAAACCATGCGCCGCGATTTTGTCGCCAATATTTCGCATGAATTGCGCACACCATTGACGGTTGTGAGCGGTTATCTGGAAATGCTCGCTGCTGAAAACGATATTGATTCGGAAATGCAGCGGCTCGCCCTGATTGTAATGCAGGAGCAGACCGTCCGCATGGAGCGTCTAGTTGACGACTTACTGACGCTTTCGCGCCTGGAAAATGCATTAAACAGGCTGAATGAAAGTACAGTGAATATCCCATCGCTATTGCAGGAGTTATACCAGGAAGCCCAATCGCTGAGCGCCGGAAAGCACACGATTCATCTAAGTATCAACAGTGACGACCTGATTCTGGGCAGCCGCGAAGAATTACGCAGCGCAATGGGGAATCTGATCATTAATGCGGTCCGCTACACGCCTGAAGGTGGCAGGATTGATATCTGCTGGGAAGTTAAGAATGGCAGGGGTATGTTTTATGTGCGCGACACGGGTGTCGGCATCGAGTTGCAGCATATTCCACGCCTTACTGAGCGCTTTTATCGCGTGGATAACAGCCGTTCCAGAGAAACCGGTGGCACCGGGCTTGGACTGGCGATTGTAAAACACGTACTCAATCGCCACCAAGCACGCTTGAAAATCACCAGCGAAGTCGGAAAGGGCAGCGAATTCTGCATCCGGTTTCCAGGAAAAAGACTGATTGCCAAGTCTGATTAGCCACCGGCATACCTGCCTCGCCTTCTTTCAATACCGTAACGATCCTGGTTTTCTGTAAATCTAACCTGAGTTCGGGATAAGAAAAGAAGAGGTGGACGTCTGCCTTTTTGCGTA